>CAZQHA010000120.1:0-10711 GCA_964592795.1 uncultured Planctomycetaceae bacterium
GCCCTGCCCCTGAAGTGCTGAAAGCGATCGTTCGAGAGAGGGACAACAAGGCTGGCGTCTATGGCGCGGTGACTCGACGCGGCCGCGTCTCGGTGGGGCAGCCCGTTTTCTTCGAGCCGGCGGTCGAGGACCGCGAGCGCCAGTGAATCGCCCCGCCAGTCGTACGTGGCGCCAACGAACAACCGATTGCAGCCGACGGTCCGCCGCGCGGCCCGCCGCTCAACCGGATCGATGAGCGGGCAACGAACAATGAGCGTGAACTCGCTTCTTGGTAGGTCGCTCCTCCTCTTGCTCGCCGGTTGCGCGTCGAGCCCGCTGACGCCGCTCGTCGTCGACGGACCTGAGCTGCACCCCTCGCTCGTGACCCGGAAGCTCGACGGCGTAGCGCAACTCCACGTACCTCGCGAAGTGGTGCCCGACAATCCGTACCTCTCGACCGACGCCAAGTTCGTCGAGGTCATTGCGGCCGGCGCGTCGCAGGGTCGGCTCGGCCCAGAGGGAATCCGCGCTGCTCTCTACTCTCTTTACTCAGGCGAAGCCCAGGTCGGCCTCTACGGCCTGGAGGCCGCGACTAGCGCCGACGCCGACTCGCGCGAGCGTGAGATGCGCGAGATCTGGGCGTACGGCGAAGGACTCGGCCGGATGCGGGTTCACCGCGAAGGCAAGGTTCTCGTGGTCGTGTGGCACGATGGTGTGTCGCCTGAGTGCTGGGAAGCGGTGAACGCTAGAGTCGCGCAACTCTTGAAGGCTCGCTGATCTGGCCGCGATGACAATGCCGCACGTGCTCGATGCGAAGCTCGCACGCCGAGTCGCCAGGGTCGGCGGAGTCTTGTACCTCGTCATCATCGTCATCGGCGGACTGGGCGAAGCCGTGGTGAGGGGGAGCATCGTCGTGCCGGGTGATGCGACGGCGACAGCCGCCAACTTGAGATCGATGGAGTGGCTCTGGCGTCTTGGGGTCGCGGGCGAAGTCGTCCTCCTGACATGCGCGACTGCGCTCGCGCTCATCCTCTACGTCTTGTTGCGTCCAGTGAGTCGTGATCTCGCGTTGCTGGCCGTCCTCTTCAATCTCGTCTGCATCGCGATCGAGGCAGTCGCCGCGGTTTCGCTCGCGACGGCACTGCTCCCCGTGACGAGCCCCACCTACGTCGACTCCTTCGCCTCGGGCCAGCTCGATGTCATGGCGATGCTGTCGATCCGGTCTCACAGCGCGGGCTTCGGAGTCGCGCTCGTGTTCTTCGGAGTCGAGTGCGTTCTACTCGGCCACCTGATCTTCCGGTCGCGCTACATGCCGAAGTCCGTCGGTGTCCTCATGCAGATCGCTGGCGTCTGTTACGTCGTCAACAGCTTCGCGATGTTGCTGTCTCCGCCGCTGTCCGCTCGGTTGTTTCCGGCGATTCTCGTCCCCGCATTGATCGCCGAGTTGTCGCTCGCGGTGTGGCTTCTCGTGAAGGGCGTGAGGTCGGAGACGTGGCAACAACACGTTCAGGGCGGACTGACGGTGAATCCCGCGCCCGTAGGTTGAAGCATCGAAGTGGCTGCATCGGATGTCGGACGACAAGGAGGCCGGATGTCAGTGAAACGAATGGACAACGTCGGCATCGTGGTGGAAGACATCGATGCCGCCATCGAGTTCTTCACCGAGCTCGGCCTCGAGCTCGAGGGGCGCGCTCCGATCGAAGGCCCCTGGGCCGACGGCGTCACCGGATTGCGCAACATGCGCGTCGAGATCGCCATGTTGCGTATGCCCGACGGTCACGGCCGGATCGAGTTGTCGCGCTTCCTCGCGCCACCCGTGGTCGCCGATCACCGCACCGCACCGGTGAACTCTCTGGGCTACCTGCGCGTCATGTTCGCCGTGGAGGACCTCGACGACACGCTCGCGCGGCTCAGCAAGCGCGGCGCGAAGGTCGTCGGTGAAGTGGTCAACTATGAGAACGTCTACCGGCTCTGCTACATTCGAGGTCCCGAAGGGATTCTGATCGGGCTCGCGCAACAACTCGCGCAGCGGGCTTCTCGCGCGAATCCGATGCAATAGCTCGCGACACCCATGGATGTGCGGATGTCATCGATGTCGTCGGGCCGGCGCACCTGACCGTTCAAGCCGAAGACGGGCAGCGATTCAACATCGAGGTGTACTTGCCGCGCACGACGAAGTTCCTCCGCAGTCTCTCCACGTTGGAAGTCCTACACGTTCAAAGAGATTTCACACGATGGGGTTCCTGAGATGATTCGAAAGTTCTGCTGCGACGATCTTGAGCGGAAGCATCACTACTTCATTCAGCTATGCCACCAGTAGGGCGTCGCGCACGAGCTCTGACGTGCCGAGCGTCAGGCAAGCGAGCACGGTTGGCCTCACAACGTTCTGGCGATTCACTTCTTGCGGTACTGCTGCCAGTTCGGATCCGCGTAGAACTTCTCCGCGCAATCACCGCAGCAGAATTCGATCAGCTGCTCGTTCAGGACGAGCGTTTTCCGATCTTGCTTCGAATCGGAGGGTTGGCCGCAGATCTCGCACGGACCGGGAGTCGATTCGAGCGCCGCGAGCGCCGCCGTCATGTCGCGGGCAAACTGGTCCTGCTCTGCTTGGCGATTCGGGTTCTTGCACCCGCACATGTGTAGCGCCAGGGCTGCACAAGCGATCATGCGGAGGGTTCTCGGCCCAACGAGCGTTCCAATGGAGCTCATGTGTCTCTCCTTTCCTCTCACTAATTGCCGAAACGTGCGCCGCCGAGCGTCACTCACGAACGCGGTCGCCGATCGTGCGAGGAGCGCGCGGTGGTTCATGCGCTCGCGATTGTAGGCTCCGCTGCGAGCGCCTCTACCATCCGAGGACTACGCTCTAGTACGCAGAGGGGATCCTACGAATACGGCTGGATCCCAGCCGATTCCACGTCTTCAGATCGAAGGGCCGCTCACGCACGTCAGGACATGGCCGTCAATGGTGCGTAGGAATCGCGGCCGCGGTTTCTCGCTGCGCCCTCGTCTTCTCCGGATGCGGCGCGAAGTACGGGCCGATCGCCAGGCCGTCCAGGTGCCCTTGCAGGAACGCGCGCACCGCGTCGGCCGGGCTGCACACGATCGGCTCCTCGTGCATGTTGAAGCTCGTGTTGATCAGACACGGGATGCCCGAGAGCTTCTCGTACTCCTTCAAGATGTCGTAGTAGCCCGGGTTCACCTCGCGGCGGATCAGCTGCGGCCGCGCCGTTCCGTCGACGTGCACGGCGGCGGGACAGTTCTTCTTCATCCACGCCGTGCAGTCGAACGTGATCGTCATGAACTCGGCGGCGTGCTCCGCGCCGGCGATGCCGTCGTAGCAGCGCTCGCGCGCTTCCCACAGGGTCACCGGCGCGAACGGCATGAACTCCGTGCGGCCCAGGCGCTTGTTGAGCCACTGATTCACGTCCGGCTCGCGCGCGTGGTAGAGGATCGTGCGGTTGCCGAGCGCGCGCGGGCCGTACTCCATGCGGCCGTCGAAGCGGCCGATCACCTCGCCGCGGTGGATGCGCTGTGCGATCTCGGCGGTCAGGTTCGCGGGCTCTTCGAATGAGAGGCTCGCGCGCTCGAGCTCGGCCTTGATCTCGGCCTTCGAGTAGCTCGGGCCGAGGTACACGTCGTGAATCGTCGGGAGCACCGCGCCGTTCGCGGACCAAAGCAGCGCGAGCCCCGTCCCGCAGCCGCCGTCGCCCATGTTGGGGTAGACGAACGTGCGCTCCACTTCGTCGAGCGCGTGGATGCGCTGGTTCATCTTCACGTTCGCGGTGACGCCGCCGGAGAGCACGACGCTCGTGCAGCCGGTCTTCGTCACCCAGTGACGCACCCAATTCGTCGCGACGACTTCGAGCACGTGTTGCCACGCCGCGGCGAGCTCCACCTTTGGAAAGCGCGTCGACAGGTGGCGCGAGAAGTGGACGTTCAGATTGTCGAGCAGCTTGAAGTCGCCCGGCGTCTGCTCGATGCGGCCGAGCAAGACGTCGGAGAGCACGCTCGGATCGCCGTAGGCAGCGAGCCCGACGATCTTCCCCGCGTGACGATCGGGATGGAAACCAAGCGAGCTCGTCACCATCTCGTAGAAGGTGCCGAGCGAATGCGGGAAGCGCAGATTGTGCAGACGCGACAACTTGCCCTTGTCGCCGACGCTGATCGATCCCGCGAGCCCCGTTCCGTAGCCGTCGATCGTGACGACGAGCGCGCGCTCGAATCCGCTCGCGATGTACGCGTTCGCTGCGTGCGACAGGTGGTGCTCGGCGCGCCGTAGCTTGTCGCGCAGTCCGAGCTCCGCGAGACCCGACTCGAGCTCCTCCTGCCACTGCTTGTGATCCGCGCTCGCGCGCTGTGCCCACTCCTCGGACGCGCGCCGTGCCACCGCGCGCGCGATCTTCGCGGTGCCGCCGGCCGCGCGGTAGAAGAGCTCCTTGAGCGCGCCCTTCTCCATCTTCTCGTTCGGCGACTTCAGTCCGTGGATCGCGCTCGTGCGCTCGGGGATGCGCGCTTCGGCTGCGGCGAGCGCGCGCTGCAGATCAGGCTCTTGAAAGCGCGCTTGGAACTCCGATTCGTCCGCCAGGCAGCGCTGGATGAGCTCCGTCTCCTTGTCCCACGTCAGGAACGGATACGCGACGACGTCGATGTCCTGCGGATCGGTGCCCGTCGCCTCGAGCGCCGCGCGGATCGCGCGCAGCGGGAAGCCGGACGTCTGCTTGACGCGGTTGAAGCGCTCCTCGCCGGCGGCGAACAGGATGCGTCCGTCCTCGACGAGCGACGCGGTCGCGTCCTTGTCGAGCGGAGAGATGCCGAGGATCTTCACGCGTGCGCTTTCGGATCGAACGGGGAGACGCCGAGCGTCTTCACGCGCGCGCGTCGGAGAGCTGCCGCTTCAGCTCGAGCGCCGTCCGCGACACGCCGTGCAGCTCGTTCAGGAAGAAGTCGAAGTACTGCCGGCACGAGGCGAGGAACTGCGCGCGGTCGCGCTCGTTGCGGACGTACGGCGTGCTGCCGGGCTGGATCGAGCTGCTGTGCATGTTGAACGTGAACGTGCGCACGCCGCGCTCGAGCAGCGCGTACGTGAGGCGCCGGTGGTCGTCGGGGAGGAAGCCCTCGGGCGAGAGCAGCATGCGCTCGACCGCGCGGCTGCGCGCGAGCAGCGCCGGCGCGCGCAGGCGCGAGAAGAGCGGCCGCGTCGCGAGCCGGTACAGCTCGTTCCCGCGCTCGCCCGCGAATCCGACGAACGCGCCCGTCGTCGGGATCGCGAGCAACTGCGATCGGGAGCCGAACCACGACGGCTCGGGCCCGAAATCCGAGTAGTCCGGTCCGCCGTCGGACGAGAAGTCGAACGCCGGGCAGAGCGACAGATCGACCTCGAAGCCGAGCTCCTCCAGGATCGACGCGGTGTTCGCGCCGAAACCGTAGCGCCCGGCCTTGTACACGACCGGGCGCGCCCCGACGTTCTGCTCGATCTCGCGCACGAGGCCCTCGAGCTTCGCGCGCTCGAGCTCGCGCGGCAGGTTGCCCGAGTACGAGTGGTGCGCGTCGACCTTCTCGTCGAACGGCGGCGAGAGCCAGGGGTGCATGTGCGCGCCGATCTCGGCGCGGCCGCTCGCCGAGAACTCGCGCAGCGGCTCGTAGCTGTCGGGATGCGTCGCGATCGGGTGATCGATGACGTAGACCGGACGGATCGCGTAGTCGTCGAAGACGCGCTGCAGCCGGCCGATCTCGCGCATGTACGAGACGTCGACGTTCGCGCGGTCGAACGGCTTCGACCAGTCGAACTCCTCTTCCGTGTCGACGACGACGACGAGCGCGGGCCGCGCGTCGTGCGGCATCCTCACGATCGCCTGCGGCGCGGGCGGAAGTACCGCGCAGGTCCGAGTGCGCACGACGTCCATCGTCAGCTCGTGAGGATCTCGGCCACGCTCTGCCGCCGAGCCGCGTGCGCGACGGTCTGCTTCAGCGCCAGGAAGAGCGCCGCGAACGGCAGCGCGAACACGAGCCACACGAGCGGCCAGCCCAGCCCGAGCGGCACGCGCGCGCGGATGTCCTCGAACACCTCGTAGAGCCCGCGGTCGTGGACGAGCGCCGCGACGCACAGCGAGCTGTACGCGCACAGCTGCGCGACGAAGAGGCGCCGTGTTCCACGCCAAATCGATCGCGGCGCGCTCGGTGAGCCGCTGCCGAAGATCCAGATCATGCCCGAGCACAGCGCGATCATCGCGCTCGCGACGAGAACGAGCCGCGCACCGAGCTCCGCGCGCGGCGCCGCGCGCTCGGCCGGGGCGCCGGCGGCGTCCACCGCGCCCGACGCCGACGAGTAGACGCGCAGCGCGAGCTCGCCCAACCAGAGGAGCACCGCCGCGAAGAGCGCCAGCGAAGGTCGGGCGCGGATCAGCGCGCGCGCGAGCTGGAGGATCCCGACGAGGAACGCGGCCGAGCCCAGGAAACCGCACACGACGCTCGCTCGGCCCACGAGAAAGCGCCCGGGCGACGCACGGTCGATCAGCCACAGCGCCACTTGGAACGTGAGGAGGAGGAAGCCGACGAACAACCAGGGCAGGGCGGCGCGCAGCGCGCGCCGGTTGGTGTCGGCGGTCATGGCGAGGGAGACCGCGGGGGGAAGCGGCCGGATGAGCCTACCCAGAGTTCCCTATCCATCAAGGCGTCGGGCGGTACGGGTCAGCGGTACGGCGTCAGACACTTTTTTTCTCGTCCCGCGGCGCTGCGCCGCGGGACGAGAAAAAAAGTGTCTGACGCCGTACCGCCTGACGCCGCCCTGCGGCGCTCAGACGAACGCGAAGAAGAGCAGCGCGCCTACCAACGCATACAGAAGGTAGCGGTGGTACTTGTCCAGCTGCTTGTACCCGGGATGTGCGGTCTCAGACACTTTCCAGGTCCTCGAAGATCGCGCGCTGGAAGAGGCGCGCTTCGCAGAGCTCGTTGTTCGCGAGGTCGCTGAGGAGCGCCCGCGTCGAGGCCTCGCACGCGGCCGGGATCCCGTCGTCGCTCGTGAGGCAGCGCTCGAGCGCGTCGACCAGCCACTCGAGCCGCTGCTCCGATTCGCGGTGTTGCGCGGCGATCACGCCCATCCACCGGATCGTGGATGCGTCGAGCGGCGCATCGTTGCGCCGGTTCCAAAGGCGCTCCTCGTCCTCGTAGTGATGCTTCAGCCGCTCGCGCATCTGACACAACCGATCGAGCAGGATCGCGCCCGAGACGCGCGACCGCGGATCGCACTGCAGTCGGTCGAGCTCGGACTTGATGTCGCGGAGCATGCTCCGGAACGCGGCGTGGTGCTCCTCGATGGGGGCCACGAGCGTTCCACGGACGGAAACTTTCGCACTCATGTCGGCACCTTGGCCGACACCCTCTCACTTTTGCCGAGCGGAGGAAATCCGCAGAAGTCAGCAAGCCGGGGACGGGCTTCTCGGGAGGTTCCCTCAGACGCCGTCGAGGTCCTCGAAGATCGAGCGCTGGAACAGCCGGTCCTCGGACAGCTCGTGCGTCGTGAGATCGCGCAGCAGCGCACGCAGGGCCTCGTCGCACGCCGCCGCGACGGCGGTTTCGGTTTCGAGACTGGCCCTCAGCTGCGCGCAGACGAAGTCGAGCTGCGCCTCCATCGCGCGGTGCTGCTCGACCAGGAGGCGCACCCAGCGCCGCGTCGAGGCGTCGAACGCCGCCTCGCGACGGCTCCAGGCGGCCTCCTCGCGCGCGAAGTGTCTCGTCAACCGCTCGCGCATCGACTCCGAACGGCCGAAAACTTGGAGTACGCATTCGCGCGAGCTCGGATCGCACTGCAGCCGGTCCAGGTCGGTCTTCATCTCGCGCACCATGACCTGGAAGGCCGCGTGGTCCGCGGTCAGCGGCAGTTCTGTGATCCTCGGCTCCGTGCTCATCGCCGTACCTCCACGAGAAGGATGCGGCGCCTGGCGCGGTCGAGCCATGCGACCGGCGCGGTAGCGAGGGGCGACGTTGTGCGTAGGCGTCCCGGCGCCTACTCGTCCTGCTTGCCCGGGCTGCGGCGAACCTGGATCTCTTCCGGCGTCGCCTGGCGTACCGAGACGACGCGCAGATCGAACGTCACCTGCTGTCCGGCCAGCGGGTGATTCGCGTCGAGGACGATCGCCTCGGGCGAGATCTCGAGGACGCGCATCTCGATCTCCTCGTTGTTCGCGCTGTCTTCCTCGTCGGAGAGCTCCACCGAGATCCAGTCGCCCGGAACGATCTCGGCGTCCTCGGGGAACTCGCTGCGCGGGACCGACACGATGCCGTCGGGGTTGTAGTCGCCGTACGCGGCGCCGGGGCCGAGGGTCACCTCGAGCTCCGCGCCTTCCTCGACGCCGTCGAGCTCGGACTCGAGCCCGGGCGGGATCTCCTCGTAGCCGTGGAGGTACACGAGCGAGCCGCCGTGCTTCGACGCCTCGACGACGGCGCCCTCGGCGTCCTTCAACTCGTACTCGAGCTCGACGATGCAGCCGGTACGGATCTTCACGCTTCGCTCTTCGCGGCGACCGACGACACCGGGGGCATGGGGGGCATGGGGGGCAGCGGGTCCGAGCGCGCCCGGTCGCGGGTCAGGTACGTGTACCCGTGGAGGCCCGACTCGTAGCGGCGGTAGATCAGCGCCGACTCCTCGAACGAGATGCGCCCGTCCTCGAGCGCCTTCTCGACCGAGCGGCGCAAGTTCGAGAGCAGGTCGGTCTCGAAGTACTCGACGTACTCGAGGACGTCCTGGACGCGCTCGCCGCGCAAGACGTGCGAGAGGCGCGGCCGCCCGGCCTCGTCCAGGTCGACGTGCACGACGTTCGTGTCGCCGAACAGGTTGTGCATGTCGCCCAGGATCTCCTGGTACGCGCCCACGAGGAAGAAGCCCAGGTAATAGGGCTCGTCCTTCTTGAGCGGGTGCAGCTCGAGCGTGCGCTTGACGTCGCGCAGGTCGATGAAGCGGTCGACCTTGCCGTCCGAGTCGCACGTGATGTCGGCCAGGATCGCGCGGCGGGTCGGCGCTTCGGTGTGGCGGTGCAGCGGCAGCACCGGGAAAAGCTGGTGGATCGCCCACGAGTCGGGCACCGACTGGAAGAGCGAGAAGTTCAGGAAGTACGTGTCGGCCATGTCCCGCTCGAGGTTCGAGAGGTCGTCGGGCACGTAGTCGAGCGTGCGCGTGATGCGCAGGATGCGCTCGCACGTCCTCCAGAAGAACTCTTCGACGCGCGCGCGCTCGCGCATGCCGATCTGGCCGACGTTGAACAGGACCATCGCCTCGTCGCGCAGCTGAAGCGCGTCGTGGTAGGACTCCTGGTAGTTCTTCGCCGTGACGTTGTCGCAGACCGCGGCGAAGTTGTGCACGACCTCGTGCTCCAGCTGCTCGGGCGCGATCGGCGCGCCGACGGAGGTGAAGTCGCTCGTGCCGAGCACCTCGGTCACCAAGACGGCGTGGTGCGCCGACAGAGCCCGGCCGGACTCGGTGATGATCCCCGGCTGCGCGATCTCGGCCTCGGCGCAGGCCTGCTGGAGGTGGTAGACGACGTCGTTCGCGTACTCCTGGAGCGAGTAGTTCATCGACGACTCGAAGTTGGTCGAGCTGCCGTCGTAGTCCACTCCAAGACCGCCGCCGACGTCGAACCACTTGATGCAGACGCCCATCTTGTGGAGCGACACGAGCGTGTGCGTCGCCTCCTTGAGCGCGTTCTTCAAGGAGCGGATCTCGGGGATCTGGCTCCCGAGGTGGAAGTGCAGGAGCTGCAGGCAGTCGAGCATCCGCTCGCGGTCGAGCGTCTCGACGATGCCGACGATCTCGCGCGTCGTCAGGCCGAACTTCGAGCGGTCGCCGCCCGAGTCCTGCCAGCGGCCGGCTCCGCTGCGCGAGAGCTTCGTGCGCATGCCGATCACAGGCTTGATGTCGAGCTGCTTGCTGACGCGCAGGACGGTTTCGAGCTCGGAGAACTTCTCGATGACGATGATCGGCGTGATGCCGAGCTTCGTCGCGAGGAGCGCCATCTCGATGTACTCCTCGTCCTTGTACCCGTTGCAGACCATCAAGGAGCCGCGGCCGGCCTGGAGCGCGATCACGGCGATCAGCTCGGGCTTGCTGCCGACCTCGAGGCCCATGTTGTAGTTGGCGCCCTCGGAGAGCAGCGCCTCGACGACGTGGCGCTCCTGGTTGACCTTGATCGGGAAGACCCCGCGGTAGGGCGCCTCGTAGTTGAACTCGCGGCGCGCGTTGTTAAAGGCTTCGTTCATCGCGCGGACGCGCGCGCGCAGGATCCCGTCGAAGCGCAGGAGGATCGGCGTCGACACGCCGCGGCGCAGGAGCTGCCCGAGCAGCTCGTACATGTCGATGCCCGGCCGGTGCGGCCGGTCGGGACCTTCGGGTTTGACCTCGACGTTGCCCTGTTCGTTGATCTGGAACAGGCCGAGACCCCACTTATGAACGTTGTAGAGGGTCTCGCTATCGAGGTGAGTCCAACGGGCCATTCATGCAGCTCCTTTGGGGCGCGGGATTAAGGCCAGCATTCTAGGAATCGCTGAAGCCGACTGGAGCGGCGACCCCTTTTTTCTAAGCGATGGACGGTCGGCGCGGCTAGTACGGCGTCAGACACTTTTTTTCTCGCCCGCCGCCGCCGCGCCGGCGGGCGAGAAAAAAAGTGTCTGACGCCGTACTAGCCGACCGTCAGCTCCAAGGGCTCCGCGTCGCGGGGGCGCGCTTCGGGCCGTCGGCGCCCGG
>CAZQHA010000121.1:0-8176 GCA_964592795.1 uncultured Planctomycetaceae bacterium
GCTGCGCGACGAGGCGAAGATCGAGCTGCACGCCGCTCTGACGCCGACCTGGAGCGAGACCGCGCAGTACGCCGACTACATCCTGCCGATGGGCGTCGGCGCCGAGCGCCACGACCTGATGTCGCAGGAGACGCACGCGGCGAAGTGGATCAGCTTCCGCCAACCGGTGGTGCGCGTCGCGAAGGAGCGCGCCGGCGAGCGCGTCGAGTGGACGCACCAAGCGAACCCCGGCGAGGTGTGGGAAGAGGACGAGTTCTGGATCGCGCTCTCGTGGCGCATCGATCCCGACGGATCGCTCGGCGTGCGCAAGTTCTACGAATCGCCGTATCGACCGGGCCAGCGCATCACCGTCGACGAGTACTACGGCTGGATCTTCGAGAACTCGGTGCCGGGACTTCCCGCCGAAGCGAAGAGGCTCGGCCTCTCGCCGCTCGAGTACATGCGTCGCCACGGGGCGTTCCTCGTCGAGAAGGAGACGTGGGAAGGCCACATGAAGAAGGTCGGCGCGGCCGACCTCGACGGCAGCGCGACCGACGCGACGGGCACCGTGACGAAGAACGGCGCGCCGATCGGCATCGTCGTCGACGGCGCCGCGCGGGTCGGCTTCACGACGCCGTCGCGGCGCTGCGAGATCTGGTCGAAGACGATGGTCGACTGGGGCTGGCCCGAGCACGCGCTCCCCGGCTACATCGAGAGCCACGTGCACAGGAAGCACATGGACGTCGAGAAGGGCGAGTACGCGCTCGTGCCGACGTTCCGTCTGCCGACGCTGATCCACACGCGCTCGGGCAACTCGAAGTGGCTGTACGAGCTCTCGAACACGAACCCGGTGTGGATCCATCCTGAGGACGCTGCGCGCATCGGCGTCGAGATGATGGACCTCGTGCGCGTGTCGACGCGCATCGGCCACTTCGTGAACAAGGTCTGGGTGACGGAAGGCATGCGGCCGGGCGTCGTCGCCTGCAGCCACCACCTCGGACGCTGGCGCCTCTTCGAGGACCTGGGGCACGAGAGCTGGGCCAGCTCGCTCGTGAAGCGCGAGGAGATCGCGATCGGCAAGTTCCGCTTCCGTCGCATCGCCGGGATCCATCCGTTCGCGTCGAGCGACCCCGACTCGAAGCGCATCTGGTGGACCGACGGCGGCGTGCACCAGAACCTGACGTTCCCGGTGCAGCCCGATCCCATCAGCGGCATGCATTGCTGGCACCAGCGCGTGAAGGTCGAGCGCGCGCACGAGGGCGACGAGTACGGCGATGTCTTCGTCGACACGCACAAGTCGATGGAGGTCTACCGCGAGTGGGTCGCGCTCGCGCGGCCGGCTGCGGGTAAGCTGCGCCGGCCGCTGCACTTCGCCCGCGCGGTCCGGCCGTCGAAGGAGGCGTACTCACTGTGATCCCCGCACGCGAGGCCCTGATCCGCCTGCAGCAAGGCAATCACCGGTTCGTGACCGGCGATCACACGCGCGACACGTTCGAGAGCTGGTCGCGCCGCCGCGCGCCCACCGACCAGACGCCGTTCGCGCGTTCCGGCGGAGCTCGTGTTCGACCATGGCCTGGGCGACCTCTTCGTGATCCGCGTCGCGGGCAACGTCGTCGCGCCGTCGCAGGTCGGCAGCGTCGAGTTCGCCGCCGCGCGCTTCAACACGCGGCTCGTCGTCGTGCTCGGCCACTCGATGTGCGGCGCGATCGCGGCGACGCTCGAGGAGCTCGGCCGACCGTCGAAGGATCAGTCGCGCAACCTGCGCGCGATCGTCGACCGCATCCGCCCGTCGGTGGAGCCGCTGCTGGCGCGAGATCCGGGCGTCCGCTCGGAGTCGCTCGTGCAGCAAGCCGTGCGCGCGAACATCCGCGCGTCGGCGAACCACCTGCGGCACGGATCCGAGGTGCTCGAGCAGCTGATCGCGACGTCGGGCTTGCTCGTCGTCGGCGCGGAGTATTCGCTCGAGACAGGGATCGTCGAGTTCTTCGACGGGGTGCCCGAACTCGGCTGACTCAGTTCGTCGCCGGTCTCGTCGGCACCGCGAACGTGTAGCTGCGCACGTGCCGCTTCACCGCGACGACTTCGAGCGTCAGCGGTCCTTCGCTCTCTCCGAGCTCGATGCGCTCGTCGATGTCATAGCGCAGGTACGAGCGTCCGCCCGGACCCGGTTCGCGCTTCGGCTCCGCGAACTCGCGGGCGACTGACTTGCCGCCGAGCTTCAACCGGAACTCCTCCATGCTGTCGACGTCGTTGTTCTGCTCGAGGTATACGGTGCCGCGGACGCGTACGTGTGCACCCTCGACCGTGAGGAGGACCTGGTCCGCGTCGAGGTAGAACGGCGACACGAACTCGCTGCGTACGAGGTCCTCGCGCTTCTGCTGCACGCTCTTCGCGAAGCCGCTCGAAATCTCGTTCACGACCTCGACGTCGAGCTCGTTCGCCAGCTTGCGGCTGTCCTTCGCCAGGAAGCCCGACGGCACGAGGAGCGACACCGCGTACTTGCCGACGTTGCCCTGCGCGCGCTCGATGAAGTTCATGTCGACGCCCTGGAAGCGGGCGTTGGTCGACGCGACGCGCGCTTGACGGTCGGCGAGCTGCGCGCTCGTGCGCTCCATCGCGCGCAAGTCGTGGAACGTGCCCGCGAGCTCGACGTCCGCCGAGTACGCGTGGTCCTTCAGGAAGTAGCAGAACGGACCGCCGATGAGGAACAAGGGCAAGTTCAGCCAGAAGTTGCTGTTCGTGTCGCGGCGGATCACGGGGGCGTACGAGAGCTCGCACTCGACGATCAAGTCGGCGCCGAGCTCGCGGGCTTGGCGCTGCCAATCGTCGCCCGCGTCCTCGTCGATCGCGACCTGCGCCGCGGGACCCGAGGAAGCCTCCGCCGGCGTGACGTCCGGCGACTTGCGCGGCGTGAGCAGCGACACGCGCGTGAACGTGCCCTTCGAGAGCGCGTTCGCGATCTTCTGCGTGAGCGCGTCGTAGTCCGGCACGAGCCGCATGTCGGTCGCGTCGTCCGGCGTCTCCTTCATCTCACGGACGCGCGCGTCCTGGATCGGGATGACGGCGACGTGGAACGGCAGCGGCTTCGCCGGCTTCTGCTCCGCGCTCTTGCACGCGAGCAGGCTGCTCGCGATCACGACGGCATACAGGATCTTCAAGGGGGGCTCCGTCTTGCGGATGGATCCGCACGTTGCGTTCATCGAAATCTTCACCGAGCGCTTCATTTCGGGATAGACCCGGCGGTCTCGAGGGCCGCGAACCGTCCGTCCGCGAGCTTCGCGTGCACGTCGGAGAGCGAGGACGCGCAGCGGAATCCGAGCGACGCGCGCCTTTCGCCGCGCTCGCGGCTGTCGTACGTGAAGAAGCTCAGCGCGCTGCGCGCGTACGAGCCACCGACGGCCCAGTAGTGCGTGCACTCTTTCTCGCCGGGCTGCAAGAACGCGCTCTTGTTCTCCTTGGCGTGCTTCGCGAGATCGACGCCTTCCTTGCCCAGCGTCAAGTCCGCGGTCGACGTCCACTCGGCGACGTTTCCGGACAGGTTCGCGATCGCCGTGTCGGGCGTCACGTCCGCGCCGACACCGCGCGGCCACGGAGCGCGCTCCGCCGAACCGCTTCGAGCGATGTTGATCTCCGCGGACTTCGAGCTCGCGGACACGCACGCCGCGAACGGACGGTACGCTTGTCCGCCGCGAACGGCGTACTCCCACTCGACCCACGACGGCAGTCGCTTGCCGACCCAGTGTGCGTACGCGCTCGCCTCGTCCCACGTCACGTCGGTCACCGGAAGGTCGCGATGGCTCCGCGCGAGCCGAGTCTCGAGCTCGGTGCGACGCGCCTCATCGCCCGGCGCGCTGCCGCGCGGCCAGTGCGATCGATCGGCGTAGCCGTTGTCCTTGTCGCGCATGAACTGGAGGTATTGGCCGCAGGTCACTTCGTGCTCATCGAGGTAGAAGTCCTCGATCTCGCCCGCGCCATAGGGGATCGCCCACGAGATCCGGCGTCCCGTCTGGCCGAGCGCACCGTTGAAACGATCGAGACCGGCTTGGACGAACATCTGATTCTCGAACTCGTCGCCCTGGCCGCCGAAGAGGTACGTGAAGCCCGCGTTGCCCCTCACGAGGCGCAAGCGCTCGGCGTTGCGGTCCGGCAGCGCGACCTCGACGACCTCCGGGCTCGCGGCTTCGATCTCGGGCAAGCGGAACGGCCCCGATTCCTCCGCGGAAGTCACACCGGCCCGGTCGCGCGACGAGAACCGCAGCGTCACTTCGGCCTTGGACCAACTCTCCGGAAAACGCGGGCGCCCGGTCCACGTCGACTCGCTCGCAGGCCCCTCGGCCCCGGTCGACATCGGGACGCCGAGCGCCGTGCCGGCCGCGACCGCCTCGCACTCGACGCGATCGACGCCGTTGGGGTCCGTGGCGCGGACTTCGACGAGCCAGTCGCCGTTCGCCGTCGGTTTCCAGAGGGTGTGCTCGAGCGGCGCGTCGAGCTCGATCCGCGGTCCGCGCGCGGCGACCGCGAACGGGATGCGCACCGGCTCGCCCGCGTTGCCGGCCGCGTCTCGCGCTTGCACGGCGAGCGCGTGCTCGCCGTCGGCGAGGCCCGCGTCGCCGCTCCACAGATCCGGGAGCTCGAACACGCGAATCGCGGGCTCGGCGAGCCCTCGTTCGACCTCGCCGCTCGTCGCAGGTTGGGTTTCCTTTCCGCGGACGACCGCCCACGTCACGTCGACCGGACTGCCCGCGGCGCGCCCGCTTTCGGAGAGCGACACTTCGAGGCTGGCAAGACGACCGTCCTTCGGCGACAGAAGAGCGCCGGCATCGACTCCGCGCACGGTGAGCTTCGGAGCCGCCGTATCGACGACGATCGTGTGGCGCTGGGAGATGTCCGGCCGCTCGCCGACGACGTCGGCCAGCGTCAAGTACTGGAACGCGTTCACGGTCACCGTGTAGCGGCCGTCACGCGCGAGGCGCAGCGGGATCTCGGCTTCGGTCTCGGTCTTGAGTCTGTTGCTCTCGGGCGAATCGACGACCTCGTTCGTCCCTTCGAGCACGGCGCTGACCGCGACCTTCACGCGCGCGACCGTTTGGCGTGAGACGAGCAGCTTCACGTCGTGGCGCTTGACGTAGAGCACGTTGCCCTCGGTGAGCTTGCGCCGCAGGCCGTCCTCGTCGAACCGCACGGCGATCGACGCCGCGGCGGCCGATCGATCGAACAGGATCTCCTCGTCGGGGCGCCGCCCGCGATCGGAGCCTTCGGCATGCACGACGTAGGCCGCGTCGTCGGCTTCGATGAGGATGGTTCCCGCTCCCGTGTGCGTGCCGTCGAACGGCGCCACGTCGTCGAGCGGGATCTCGTGCACCTGCTTCTCGAGGCTCGTGTGCACCGGGCCGACGTCGCCGAGCCCGTCCATCTTGATCCGCCACTTGAGGTCGACGAGCCTGTCGAAGGAGAGCCGCATCAACGGGCGCGTCGTGGGATAGATGGAGTATCGGCCCAGGGCCTGATTGCACTCCGAGAGCGAGCTCGACTGATCGAAGAGCTTCGCTTCGACGATCTTGAGCGGATCCGCCACGAGCTCGACGGGAAACACGCGCTGCCACGTCGCGCCCGCGCGATCGATGACCGTGAGCGTGATCTCGTTCCGGCCGCGCGCGAGCCCGCGGAGCTCGGTGAGGCTCGCTCGGTACAGGTCGTCCTGCGCGGTCTTTTCCGCGACCGGCAGCCGGATCGGCTCCGCGTCCGCGACTTGAATCGTCACGGCCTCGAGCGAATCGACCACTGGCCCGCCGGCGCGCAGCGTCAGGAACAGCCCGGACGGATCGATCGCGCGCGCGTCGGTCGCATCGGGAGCCGACGCGTCGTAGAGGCGTGCGGAGCCCACCTGGATCGAGCGCACGCTCCAAGCGTCGCCCGCCAGCCAACGCAAATGGAACGGCGCGAACTCGACGTCGGCATCCTCGACCTCGAGCACGACGCGCCGATCGAGCGATTCGGACGGCGGCGTCGACGGAGCGAGCGTGACGCGACCCTCCGCGTCGCACTCCGCGCTCCACCCGTCGAGCGGTGTGCGCTCGCGTTCGAGCACGAGTCGCGCGCGCGACTTGCCCTCGAGCGCCGCGCGTCCCTCCGGCGTCGACGCGGTCACGACCGCCGCAGGTCGCGCCGGCCCGAGGTAGAGGACCTCGCGCGAGAGATCGAGGCCGAGATCGGTTGCGGCGAGCGCCACGGGCACGGCGCGCGCGCCGACCTTCGCCCACAAGGTGCCGATCGCGACGAGCGCGATCACGACGAGCGGCACGACGACCTTCGCCACCGTGTGCGACACCGGTGGGTGCACGATGCGATGGAGCTCCCGCCACGCGGCGTTCGTGTCCGCGAAGCGCTTGTCGCGGTCCTTCTCGAGGCAGCGGTCGATGAACTTCGCCAGCGCGCGCGGCACGCGCACGCCCATCGCGCCGACCTTGCGCGGCGCCTTCTGCATGTGCAGGCGCAGCATGTCGCTGCGCATCAGCGGCCGCTGGAACGGGAGGTGGCCGGTGAGCATCTGGAAGCCCATCACGCCGAGCGAATAGATGTCCGAGCGCCCGTCTAGCTCGATCATCTCGGGCATGCCGAGCACGTGGACGCACTGTTCCGGCGACGCGTACTCGGGCGTGCACGCGCGCGAGCGCTTGAAGCGCGTGCCGCCCTTCGTTTCCCCCGAGGCATCCTTCGGCGCCTCCGCGTCCTTGCGCCGGTGGAAGCTCATCGTCGTCGGGTTGAAGCTCGTCTCGCCGGACTCGACGCGCGCCGGCGTGTCGCCGTCGAGGTCGGGCAGCTCCTCCTCTTCCTCGCCGCCGATGTACTGGCCGATGCCGAAGTCGATCACCTTGACGAGGTCGGCCTTCTCGCGCTTGCCCTGCACGAGGAACACGTTGCGCGGCTTGAGATCGAGGTGGAGGATCGATCCGCCCTCGGCGAGATGGTGCGCCGCGCGCAGCGCGTCGAGGATCTGCAGGAGGATGTTCGCCACGCGCGCGGGCGGAAGCGTGCCCTCGCGGCTGAGCACGCGGTCGAGCTCCTCGCCGTCGACGAGCTCCATCACGAGGTACTGCGTTCCGTCCTCGGTCTCGTCGAACACCTTCCAGTCGACGATGTTCGGGTGCGAGAGGCGCGTGACGCGGCGCGCCTCGTTCTTGAACGACTGGAACAGCGCGCGGTTCCCGGCCAGGTCCGTGCGCAGCACCTTGATCGCCACGCGATTGCCCGCGCCGCGCTCGTCGCGCGCCTCGTAGACCGAGCCGAACCCGCCGTGGCCGATCTTGCGGACGATGCGGTACTTGTTGTGGAACAAGGTGCCGATCAGCGCGTCCGGCCCCGCGTCCTTCTCGCGCCGGGCGCCCGACGGCGTGCCCTCGGTCGCGAACTCGAGCGAATCGTCGCCCGCGCGCGGCAGCGCGGGCCTCGCCAAGAGCCCCGCGAGGTGCTTCTCGAGCGGCTCGAGCTCGACGTCGGCTTGCACGATCTCGATGTCGCGCGCGGCGGACTGCGGCGGCGCCTCGTCCCGCGGGCGCCGGGGCACGAACGACACGCGTCGCTGGTCGTCCGACACCAGGCTCGGCAGTCGACGGCGCAGCTTGTCGAACGCCGCGCCGTGCACGAGCAGGAAGAGGCGCGTCGTTTCCGTCGGCGGATGTCCGATCCGCGATTTCACCTCGGAGAGCGCGGTGCTCACCTGCGCGTCCATGCGGTCCGCGGTGTCCCCGCTCCCGCGACGCAGCACGACGACCGACGGCATCGCGGACGTCTCGCGGTCGCCGCCGAACTGCTTCGTCGCCTCGTCGAGCCCGGTGGACAGCGCCGTCTCGACGCGCATCGAAATCAGCGCCGCGACCGGATCCTTCGCCGCGGCTCGCAAGCGATCGTGCGCCGCGGATTCGTCCGCGCCGAGGCTCGGACCGAAGAGCGCCGCGCGGATCTTCTCCCGGAGCCGCGCAGTGACCGGGACCTCGCGGCCGGCGGCGGCGAGGTCGCGCCGCACGCGGTCGGCCACGAGGTCCGCGAGAGGATCCGCGTCGTGCCGATCAGGTTGGGCCTGGTCCGGGGGGGGCATTGCCGGGAGCTCCGGAGGGCGCCGGAGCGAGACGCCGCCCGCCGATCAACAGGGGGGGCGGCCTGAAATGCGCACAGAGGATAGCGCATCGCGCCCATCCGG
>CAZQHA010000121.1:8186-10674 GCA_964592795.1 uncultured Planctomycetaceae bacterium
GATGCGGAAGAGTCCGAAGCGCGCGGCCATTTCAGGTCGGCGCATCCGGAAACCGATCCTGGACCGTTCGCGCGCCCGCTGCATGCGTCATCGTCACGAGATCGATCACTGGTGGGTCCGCGGCCGCCGCCGGGTGTTCGTGGAGCTGCTCCGCGCGCACCTCGGCGACGCGCAGCCGCTGCGCGTCCTCCAGATCGGCAGCGGCGACGGCGCCTACCTGCCCGAGCTCTCCGAGATCGCCGCGACGGTCGTCCACACCGACGCCGATCCGCGCGCGCTGAAGCGATCCGCCGTCCGCGGCTTCGACCGCGGCGTGCGCGCGACCGACCGGTCGCTGCCGTTCGGCGACGGGAGCTTCGACCTCGTGTGCGTCGTCGACACGCTGGACAGCGCGGCCGACGAGCACGGCGCGCTGCGCGAGATCCTGCGCGTCTTGCGGCCGGGCGGCATCGTCTTCGCGAGCTTGCCCGCGTACCCGTGGCTGCTCGCGCGCCGCGAGCGCGAAGCCGGCGCGCGCCGCCGCTACACGCTGTCGCGCGTCCGCCACCTCTTCGGTCGCGCGGGCTTCAAGCTCGAGCGGAGCACGCACGCGAACGCGCTCCTCTTCCCGCTGATCGCGGGGGCGAAGCTCGCGCTGCGGCTCGCGGAGATCCTCGAGATCCCGGTCGCGCCGATCCGGGAGCGCCGCACGCCGGTCCCGTGGCCGTGGCCGTTCAACGCGATCCTGTACGGGGCGCTCTCGTCCGAGCTGCTCGTGTCGACGCGCTTCGACCTGCCGTTCGGTCACTCGATCGCCGCGATCGCGCGGCGTCCGTTAGGGGCGCTGCACGGACAGCGCGCATTGCAAGTGAAGCGCGCGGTGGCCCGGCGCGCCGCGTAAGGCGCGACGCTCTACTGCTCCGGCTGCGCGTCCCAGCTCTTCAAGTGCGCGTCGAAGCGCTCCTTGACGAAGTTGCGGGACAAGAACGTCCGGTTCCCGAAGTCGGCGAAGGAGTCGCGCACGGCCTGATCCTTGAGCGCCTGGAACTCGATCGGCGAGATCGCGTTCGGATCCGCGTCGCGTATGCCGGCGATGCGCACGAGGTACGCGTTCTTGCCGTCGCGCGCGATCTCGGGCTTGGGCACCGAGCTCTGCCTGCTCGAGTAGAGCTGGCCCGCGCTGCGCAGGTACATCGCGGCCGGCGTCTCGTTCGCGGACTTCGCGCGCTCGGCCCAGTCGCGGTGCTGCACTTCGTAGCCGGATTCCTTCGCCACCGAGACGAACGTCGCCTCGTCGACCTCGGGCGCGAACGTCGCGTACGCGGGATCGCTCGGATCGGGCCACGTGCCGAGCTTCTTGCGCACCTCTTCGAGCTTCGCGATCGCGAGCTCGCTCATGCGCTGGCGCAACCACTCGTCCGTGATCTTGTCCTTGATCTCGGCGAAGGCCGGCATCCGCGGATCCTCCTTCGCGAGCGTGCGTCCGACCGCCAGCGACTTCTCGTCGACCGAAACGGCCGGGTAGAACTTGCCGGGCTCGGGCATGCCGACGAGGTACTCCGACAAGTTCTTGCCGGTCCAGGGCACTTCGAGCGCGGCCCACTCGGCTTGCGTCAGCGGTGTGGGCTGCGTGTGCGTCACGAGCCCGAGCTCTTCCGCTTCCGCGGCGAGGTTGATCGTCTCCCCCGCTTCGGCGCGCGTCTGGAGGCTCGTCCGCCAATCGCCGAGCGAACGGAAGATGCCGGCTTCGCGCTTGGCGATCTCCTTCACCTCCTCGTACGGAATGAAGAAGTCCTCCTGCGTCGGCGCGCGGTCGGTCGGCAGGTTCTTGTTGCGGAAGCGCAGGAACGTGTACCCGTCGTAGTACTCCCTCCCCGCGGCCTCCGCGTCTTCGTCGGCCGGACGCGGGTACTTGGCGAAGAGCTTCTCCGCGCTGTGGTCGGTCCCGAGCGGGAACACCGCGAGCTCGGCCGCGACCGCGACGAGCCGGCGGAACGGCTCGCGCTTGTGCTCGGGCAGCGCGTTGAACCACGCTTCGAGCTCGGGATCGGCGGGCAAACCGGGCTCGGCTTCGGCGCGCAGCTGTTCCGCGGAAAGCTCGACGTAGTCGAACTTGTATTCCTGGTGGCGCTTCTTCCACAGCGACTCGACCTGGCTCGGGCTCGCGATGCTCAACGGCGCGGCGATCAGCGATTGGTAGCGCTGGATCGCCAGCAGCTTCCGGAGCGTGCTCTCGAACTCCGGCGCCGTGATCCGGTTTCCTTGCAGCGCGTGTCGATAGGTGCCGGGCGGGAACTGCTCCTCGAGGACCTTGCGGAGCTCGCTGTCGGTCACGCGGATGCCGGCGTGCTCCGCCGCGTCGGCCATGATCGTGAACACCGCCGCGTCGTCGGCGGCATCCTCGCGGCTCTGGCGTCCGTACAAGATGCCGTAGACCTTGGCCATCGTCTGCATCTCGAGCTGGAACTCGGCCGCGGACAAGAGCCGTTCGCCCCGCAGGCCGGCCCGC
>CAZQHA010000122.1:0-10614 GCA_964592795.1 uncultured Planctomycetaceae bacterium
CGGCGAGCGTGAATCGACCGATCAAGCGCGCGCGGAAGTGACCACGGAGAGCGCGCGATGACGGGCGCCGGAGCGCGCATCCTCGACGGCAAGGCGACGGCGGCTCTGGTGCGCGCGGACGTGCGCACGGAAGTCGACGCGCTGAAGTCCCGCGGAGTCTCTCCCGCGCTGGCGGTCGTGCTGGTCGGCGACGATCCGGCGAGCCACGTGTACGTCCGCAACAAGGACCGCGCGGCGCAGGAGGCGGGCTTCGCCGTGCAGACGATCCGGCTCCCCGCCGCGACGCGCCAGTCCGAGCTGCTCGCGATCGTCGATCGGCTGAACGCCGACCGCGCCGTGCACGGGATCCTCGTCCAGCTCCCCTTGCCGCCGGGGATCTCGAGCGCGGCCGTCGTCGACCGCATCGATCCGCAGAAGGACGTCGACGGCCTGCACGCGCAGAACGTGGCCGCTCTCGCGATGGGAAGAGCGGGGCTCTTTCCTTGCACGCCGCTGGGCTGCATCGAGCTCTGCGACCGCTACGCGATCCCGCTCGCCGGCGCGCGCGTGGTCGTGATCGGACGCTCGATGCTCGTCGGCAAGCCGCTCGCTCTGCTCGCGCTCGCGCGCAACGCGACGGTCACGATCGGCCACAGCCAGAGCCGCGACCTGCCCGAGATCGCGCGCACGGCCGACGTCCTGGTCGCGGCGGTCGGGCGCGCCAAGTTGGTCCGCGCCGACTGGGTCAAGCCCGGCGCGGCCGTGATCGACGTCGGCATGAACCGCGACGGCGAGAAGCTGTGCGGCGACGTGGACTTCGACGCGGCGCGGAAGGTCGCCGGCGCCATCACTCCCGTTCCAGGCGGCGTCGGTCCGATGACGATAGCCATGCTCCTCAAGAACACCGCTCTGGCCGCGGCGCGCCAATCCGATCACGCGCGCGCGCCGGACGCGACCTACGCCGCACGATGAACATGGAGTCCCGCTGGCAAGAGCCGACGCATTCCGCGCCGCCGACGAGCGTGATGCTCCCGCCGCTCACCGGCGTCACGCGCCAGCTGCTCTTCGTGAACCTCGGCATCTTCCTGCTGACGTTCTTCCTGTCGCTCTTCAACGCGACCGAAGGCGCGTGGGGGTGGATCACGCGGCACCTCGCGCTCGATCCCTTCGCGTGGCGCGAATCGTTCCCGCTCGTGCCGGTGTGGCAGGTCCTGACCTACGGGTTCCTGCACAGCGTGACGGACATCATGCACGTCCTCGGCAACATGCTGATGCTGTACTTCTTCGGCACGATGCTGGAGCAGACGCTCGGCAGCCGCAGGTTCCTGATCGCGTACCTCTCCGCGCAGCTCGTCGGCGCGCTCTTCTTCCTCGTGCCGGCGTGGGCCGGAGCGTCGCGGGCGATCGGTTTGGGCGCGTCGGGCGCGGTGTACGGCGTGATGATCGCGGTCGCGACGATGCGGCCGAAGCAGCTCGTTTTCCTGCTGTTCATCCCGGTGACGATGAAGATCCTCGCGCTGATCATCCTGGCGCTGACGTTGTTCGGCGCGCTGCGCTCGTTCAAGGACGGCGACGACGGGATCGCGCACATGGTGCACCTGGGCGGGATCGCGTACGGGTTCCTGGCGGTGCGCACGCGGCTGATCTACAAGGATCCGGTCGAGCTGTTCCGCATGCAGCGCGCTCTCGCGGAAGTCGAGAAGGCCGGCGCCGACGAGGCGCGCGTCGACCGGCTGCTCGAGAAGATCCACCGCGAAGGCATGGGCTCGCTCTCGAAGAGCGACCGGGAGTTCTTGAAGCGCGTCTCGTCGCGCAAGTAGCATCGAGGGGCGCGGGCTTCCCCGGCGCAGAAGCCCGCTCGACCGAGCCCTCCATGCTGCTATCCCGATTTCAACCGCTCCTCGCCGTTTCGTTCCTGTGCCTGGGCTTCGCTCCGGCGCCCACCGCCGCGCTCGAGAGCCCGCCCGACCCGGCGTTCAAGGAACAGTTCCAGAAGCTCGCGGCGAAGAGCGCGAAGTCGGACATGGCGAAGCTCGTCAAGGAGGACATGCAGAACGCCGTCGGATGGATCGTCGCGACCGGCGAGGAGATCTTGACGAAGCCGACGCCCGAAGCCGAAGCGTTCATGACCGATCTGCGCGAGGCGTGGAAGACCGGCGTCAAGTCGGAGTTCGCGGAGAAGATCTACACGATCTACACCACGTTCGACGCGCAGAACAAGAAGGACCACCGCGACTTGCACGAGCGGTACGACAAGGTCTGGGACGAGTACGACGCGAACCTCGACAAGAAGGACAGCTGGATCTTCCTGAACCTGATCGACGAGATCGAGATCCTCGCGAACGGGTTCGACTCGATGGGCGACCTGTACTGGTCGTCGCAGGCCTGGCTCGTCTACGCGGCGTGCAACGACGTTCCGCTGCGCGGCGACTCCGCGGACACGAAGAAGGCTCTGGCGGGCTACACGAACGCGCTCGACCTGCGCGTCAAGCTCGACCTCAAGGACGCGGGCTTCGACGAAGCCGCCAAGCGCAAGAGCGCGCTGAGCGGCGGCGGCAAGCCGACCGATCCGGGCAAGAAGGACTCGCCGACCGCGCCGACGCCGCCGAGCGCGCCGCCGAAACCGATCGTCATGGGCACGCCTGCGACGGTCGACCTCGCGTTCGAGGTCGTTCCGAGCATCGACACCTACCAGCGTCCGAACTACCACTGCGACGATATCTTCGCGATCTGGCCGCAGGCCCTGAGCTTCGCGAAGAAGGGCACTTCGGGCGGATTCTCGAACACCCAGAACGCGCCGCTCGCGTACCGCACCGGCGCGAGCGAGATCGCGTTCGACCTCGACGGCGACGCCCAAGGCGAGACGAAGGCGACTCTGGCCGGCACGATCGCGCCGGTGAAGATCGCGCTCGGCAAGGGCGAGAGCGCGCGGCCCTGGGCCGTGCTGGCGATGACCGGCAGCGACAAGGAGCCCTACCAGGGCATCGAAGTCAACATGGCCGCCGTCGACGAGAAGATGATCGTGTACCTGCTCGGCGCCGCGAGCGTGACCGGCGTCGTCAACGGCACGCCCGTGCGCGTGATCGACGACAGCATGGACGGGATCTACGGCACCGTTCCGCAGACGTGGGGGTTCCACGGCTTGACGCCGGGTGTGTACCAGCCGGACATGGACTCGGTCGTCATCGGCGCGAGCAAGCGCGCGAAGCCGTGGAGCAAGCTGCAGCAGATCGGGCCGTCCTGGTACGCGCTCGACGTCACGCCCGACGGCAAGCAGATCACGGCGACGCCGGCGACGGTCGAGACGGGTGTGCTCAAGCTCGACTACAAGGGACCGATGCCGTCGTACCTCGTCGTCAAGGGCACGACGCCGCAGAACGATCGCTTCTACGATCTCGTCGAAGGCGGGTCGAAGGGAGTCACCGTGCCGGCGGGCACGTACACGCTGTATTACGGCGAGACGCGCAAGGGCAAGAAGCGTCAGATCCAGAAGGTGGCGATCCTTCCGCCGGCGAAGGACCCGCCGACGTGGACGGTGGGCGCGGGCGAGACGGTAACCGTGTCGCTCGGAGGGCCGTTCGGGTTCGACTTCAAGCACACGTTCGAAGCCGAGAAGCTCACGGTCGACGGCATGACGGTCGCGGTCGTCGGCGCCCACGGAGAGCGGTACGAGCGCGCCTGGAACTGCGTGCCGAAGCCCGAGGTGATGTGGCGCAAGAAGGGAACGAAGAAGGGCAGCAAGCCCGAGAAGATGGAGCGCGTCCCCGACACCGCGATGCTCGAGCAGCTGGGCTTCCCGGCGACGTGGTTCCCGATGAAGCTCGAAGTCGAGCTCAACGGCGTCGAGGGGCCGATCGAAGTGCAGCTCAGCGAGAAGAAGCACGACATCTTCGGCAAGGTCGAGTCGGCGTGGAAGGAATGAGCGCGTGCTCGACCTGAAGCTGATCCGGCAGAAGCCGGACCTGGTGCGCGCCGCCGCGGCGAAGAAGCGCATTCCGACCGACGTCGATCGGATCCTCGCGCTCGACAAGGACGTGCGCGAGCTCGGGCTCAAGATCGACGCGCTACGCGCGGCGCAGAAGACGAGCAGCAAGGCGATCGGCCAGGCGGCGCCCGCCGACCGGCCGCGCCTCGCCGAGGAAGCGAAGCGCGCGAAGGCCGAGCTCAAGGAGCTCGAGGACAAGCAGTCGGCGATCGCGGCCGAACTGCATGCGCTGCTCCTGCGCGTGCCGAACCTCCCCGCCGCGGAAGTCCCCGACGGCCGCGACGACGCGGACAACGTCGAGACGAGTCGCTGGGGCGAGCCGCGCCGATTCGACTTCGAGCCGCTCGACCACACCTCGCTCGCGGAAGCACAGGACTGGCTCGACGTCGCGCGCGGCGCGCGCATCGCCGGGTCGCGCAATTACTTCCTGAAGAGCGATCTGTCACTGCTCGAGTCGGCGGTGATGCGCTTCGCGCTCGAGGGCATGGTCGCGAAGGGCTTCGTGCCGCTCACGGTGCCGACGCTCGTGCGCACCGAGACGATGGTCGGCACGGGCTACTTCCCGGGCGGAGAGGAGCAGGCCTACCGCTGCGACGAGCGCGACGATCTGTGCCTCGTCGGCACCGCGGAAGTCCCCGTGACCGCGCTCCACCAGGACGAGATCCTCGCGGCGAGCGAGCTGCCGAAGCTCTACGTCGCGCAGAGCTCCTGCTACCGCCGCGAAGCCGGCACCTACGGCAAGGACACGCGCGGTCTCTACCGCGTGCACCAGTTCCAAAAGGTCGAGCAGGTCGTGGTCGACGTCGCCGACGAGGCGCAGAGCCTCGCGCACCACCACGCGATCTTGAAGAACGCCGAGGACGTCCTGCGCGCGCTCGAGCTCCCGTACCGCGTCGTCAACGTGTGCGGCGGCGACCTCGGCCAGCCGCAGGTGCAGAAGTTCGACATCGAGACGTGGATGCCGTCGCGGCAGGGCTACGGCGAGACGCACAGCGCGTCCCGCTTCCACGACTTCCAGGCGCGGCGCCTCAACATGCGCTACCGCGACGCGGCGGGGGACGTGCACTTCTGCCACACGCTGAACAACACGGTGGCCGCGAGCGCGCGGATGCTGATCGCGCTCCTCGAGAACCACCAGCGCTCCGACGGGACCGTGTGGATCCCACCGCCGCTACGGCCCTACCTCTCCGGGCGCGAGCAGATCGGCCGCTCCGTCCGATAAGTTCGGAACGAACTTCCGATCGGGCGTAGGCTGCCCCGCCGCGCCAAGACGCGCGACGGCGGCGCCGTTCAGCGCTGACCACGGAGCCCACCATGAAGCCGATTCTCTCGCTCGCGTTCTCGCTGCTCGTCGCCTGGACCGCCGTCACGCAAGAGGAGCCGCGCGACTACGCGAGCGTGCTCGCGCGCGCCGAGGCCCAGCTCGCGGACGGCTCGTTCGAGCTCGCGCGGGAGACGTACGAGGCGGCCGAGAAGCTCGCGCCGGATGCCGCGGCCAAGCGTTACGTCCGCTTCCGCATCGCGGACGCGTCCTGGCGTTCGGCGGCGGGCAGCCAGAATCCCGATTCGAGCGCGCTCGATCGCGCCGGCCGCACGCTCGGCGAGCTCCAGCGATCGATCGAGCGGCCGGAAGATCGCGATCTCACGTGGGCGCTCGTCGAGGAATCGCTCGGCGATTTCCATTGGTTGCGGCGCGATCGGCGCGACATGGGCTCGGCGATGCCGCACTACCGCGCGGCGCTCGATTGGTGGGCCGGAGCGCGCGACATCGACCGCGCGCGCGAGCGCTACCTCGCGATGGTGTGGCGATTGGCGTGGCCGGATCGACAGTCGTTCGACGGAGGATGGTGGCTCGGGCAGGTGCCGATCGACGTGATCGACGATGCGGTGAAGATCGCGGTCGATCCGAAGGACCGTGCGCAGGCGCAGTTCCTCTTCGCGCAGTCCGTGCGCACACGCGGCGCGGGTTACGACGAGCTGAAGCGCGGCTTCGAGTACCTGGCCGCCGCGGTCGCGGCGGGTCGCGAGAGCGCGTGGTACGACGACGCTCTGTTCACGTACGCGCAGTGGCTCGAGCAGCAAGGCGAGCCGGCGCTGGACGAGAACGGCAACTACGCGCACGAGCCCGACTGCGTGCGCGCGCTCGCCGTGTACCGGCGCATCGTGAGCGAGTTCAAGAAGGGCGAGAGCGCGTACTTCGACCAAGCCCACGAGGCCATCCGGCGCATCCTGCGCACGGAGCTCCAGCTCTCCGTGTCCGGCGCGTTCTTGCCCGATTCGGAGATCGGGTACGCGCTCCACTGGCGCAACGTGAAGCGCATCGAGCTCGCGCTCCATCCCGTCGACCTCACTCGCGCGACGAACCTCTCGCGCGCGGGCGACTCGGGCGCACACGTCTGGCTGTCGACGATCGACCTGGCGCGGATCGAGCCGTCCGCGCGCTTCGCGCACGACACGGGTGACAAGGGCGATCACCTGCCCGGGCACGCGGAGCTCGTGCTCGAGAAAAAGCTCGCGCCGGGCGCGTACGTCCTCGAGGCGCGCGCGGGTGACGTCCACGCGCGCGAGCTCGTGCTCGTCGGCCGCTCGTCGCTCGTCGTCAAGGCGGCGGGATCGCGGGCGCTGGTGTGGTTCTGCGACGCGCTGACGAGCGAGCCCATCCCGAACGCGCGCGTCGTCGTGTGGGAGCGCTGGCACGAGAGGAATGCGTGGAGCTGGCGCTCCAACGAGGCCGTCACGGACGCCGACGGCGTGGCGATGGTCGCGCTGAAGCCGCGCTCGTCGGGCGGCGCGGAGCTCTTCGTCGCCGCCATCGCCGGCGATCGACAAGCCTGGTCGCTCGGTCAGAGTCATTGGCGCGACGCGGACCGTCAGCCGTGGAAGATCTACGCGTTCACCGACCGCTCGACGTACCGGCCGAACGCGAGGGTCGAGTTCAAGATCGTCGCGCGCACGCGCTCCGACGGCCGCTACACGACTCCGGGCGGCGAGAAGCTCGCGTACGAGATCGTCTCGCCGCGCGGCGACAGCGCCGCGAAGGGCGAGCTCTCGCTGAACGCGTTCGGATCCGCGTGGGGCGCGTTCGACGCGGCGCAGAGCCATCCGCTCGGCGAGTACCGCGTCCGATTCATGCACCGGCAGAACTGGGTCGGCGAAGCGGTGCTCTTCCGGCTCGAGGAGTACAAGCTGCCGGAGTTCGAGGTGAAGGTCCTGCCGGCCGAGATCGACGGCCGGCCGAGGCTCTTCCGACTCGGCGACAAGGTCGAGGCGACGATCGACGCGCAGTACTACTTCGGCGGCGCGGTCGCCGAGGCGAACGTCGAGGTGCTCGTCCACCAGAGGCCGCACTGGCGGCGCTGGGCCCCGGTGCGCGAATACGGCTGGTTCTACGACGATGCGAGCGAGCATCGGAGCTACTGGGGCGGCGCCGGCCAGATCGTGTCGCGGCAAACCTTGCGAACCGACGCGACCGGCCGCGTGAACGTCGCGTTCGACACGCCCAAGGCGCAAGGTCAGGACTTCCAGTACACGATCGAGGCGCGCGTCACCGATCGCTCCCGCCGCGAGATCGCCGGATCGGGCCGCGTGCGCGTGACGCGCGAGATGTACACGGTGTTCGCCGAGCCGGCGCACCGCGTCCACCGTCCGGGAGATCCGGTCGACGTCGACTTCCACGTCCGCGACGCGAACGACGGCCCCGTGTCCGCCGAAGGGCGGATCACGGTCGTGCGGAACCGCTGGGTGGAGGTGTGGATCGACGCGAACGAGCGCGAGGTCCGCGGCGCGGAGCTCGATCGAGCGCGCGCGAGCGGCTCGCTGCCCTCCACGTGGCGGCTCAAGTTCCGCGGCTACGAGACGGAAGAGGTCGCGCAGGCCACGGTGACGGCCGATGCCAAGGGCGACGCGCGCTACTCGTTCGTCGCGAGGAGCGAAGGCTACTATTCGATCGCGTGGCAGAGCCGCGACGACCGCGGCACGCCGATCCGCGGCGAGACGACGGTTTTCGTCGCGAGCGGCGACACGAAGGAGCTCGGCTACCACGCCGGAGGGCTCTCGATCGTGCTCGACGGCGAGACGTTCCGCGCGGGGCAGTCCGCGCCGGTCCTCGTGTGCACTCCGGCGAGCAATCGCTGGGTCTTGTTCAGCGTCGAGAGCGAAGTCCTGCACTCGTGGCAGATCGTTCACGTCGAAGGCACGGCGAAGCTGCTCACGCTGCCGATCGGAGAGCAGCACGTGCCCAACGTGTACCTGTCCGCCTTCACGGCGCACGACGGCGACGCGTTGATGGACACGCAGCAGGTGATCGTCCCGCCGGTCGAGCACTTCCTCGACGTCACGGTGACGGCCGACCGCACCGAGCTGCTGCCCGGCGCGGAAGGCACGCTGTCGGTGATGACGCGCGACCACCGCGGCGAGCCCGTGTCGGCCGAGGTCGCGCTGTCGCTCGTCGAAGAGTCGGTGAGCTCGATCCAGTCGGATTACGCGATCGACCCGCGGCAGTTCTTCTTCGGCGAGAAGCGGCCGATGCAGGTCTACACGCAGTCGAGCTTCAACCAGCGCTCGTTCCGCAGGCTCCGGAAGGACGCCGAGGGTCGCGCGGTGGACGACCGCCAGCAAGCCGGCCTCGATCGCGAACGCTCGAACGGGATCCGCGACGAAGCGGGCGACTTCGCCCTCGGACGTGCCAAGCGCGACGGCAACTATCCGGCCTCCGCTCCGGCGATGGCGGAGATGGCGTCGCTCGGATTCGCGGTTCAAAAGCTCGAGGCGAAGGAGTCCGACGCGTTCCGCGAGCCTGGCGATCCGGCCGCGGCCGACACCGGCGCCGTCCAAGTGCGCTCCGACTTTCGCGAGACCGCTCTCTGGAAGCCCGACCTCGTCACCGACGCGCAGGGCCGTGCGTCGGTGAAGGTGAAGTACCCCGAATCGTTGACCCGTTGGAAGGCGAGCGCGCGCGTCGCGGATGCCGCCGCGCGATTCGGCATCGCATCGATGACGACGCGCACCGAGAAGCCGCTGATCGCGCGGCTGCAAGCGCCGCGGTTCTTCGTCGTCGGCGACGACCTCGTCGTGTCGGGCGTCCTCAACAATCGGACGAACGAGCCGCTCGACGTGCGCGCAGACCTCGTGGTCGAAGGGCTCTCGTTGCAAAAGGGCGCCGGGACGAGCGTGCGGGTTCCGCCGCACGGCGAGCAACGCGTCGATTGGTTCGTGAAGGCCGTGAACGCGGGCACCGCGAAGATCGAGCTGCGCGCCGCGTCGGGCGCGTTCTCCGACGGCATGGTGAAGACGTACACGGTGCACGAGCACGGCATCGACGCGCTCGTCGCCGGCTCGTGGAAGCTGCGCGAGGGCGAGCTCGCGGTGTCGCTGAACGTTCCCGCCGACCGGCGGAAGGAGACGACGCGCTTCTCCGTGCAGGTCAGCCCGAGCCTGGCGGCGACGATGCTCGACGCGCTGCCGTACCTGATCGACTACCCGTACGGCTGCACGGAGCAGACGCTGTCGCGCTTCGTGCCCGCCGCGATCGTCGCGCGCACGCTCGGCGCGCGCGGACTCTCGGCCGAGCAGGCGATGTCGCGGGTGTTCGGCGGCATCGAGGAGTCGAGCGCGGCGGCGACGCATCCCAAGGGGAAGAAGTCGCTCGAGGAGCTCGACCGCATGACGCGCGAGGGACTCGAACGCCTCTACGACTTCCAGCACGGCGACGGCGGCTGGAGCTGGTGGAAGGACGGCGAGAGCGACCACTTCATGAGCGCGTACGTCGTGTGGGGGCTGTCGCTCGCGCGCGAGGCGGGGATCGCCGTCGACGCGAGCCGGCTCGAGCGCGGCGCGCGCTACCTGGCGGTCGAGATCGTCGAGGAGGAACGCTCGCCCGACATGGCGGCGTGGATGCTGCACGCGATCGCGGAGCACTCCGAAGCGTCGGCCAGCGATCCGCTCGCGCGGACGGCGTTCGAGAAGCTGTGGGCGCAGAAGGACGGCCTCAACGCGTATACGCGCGCGCTGCTCGCCCTCGCCGCGCAGCGCATGGGGCGCACCCAGGAAGCGAAGACGCTCGCCGAGAACCTCGCGAACGGCGTCCTGATCGACGACGATCCGGCCGGCTCGCGCGTCGATCCGAAGGCGGGCGAAAGCGCGCTCGCCAACCAGCGCACCGCGCACTGGGGCGAGGACGGCGTCTGGTGGCGCTGGTCCGAAGGCGGTGTCGAGGCGACCGCGTTCGCGTTGCGCGCGCTGCTCGCGATCGATCCCAAGAACGCGCTCGTCGAGCCGACCGTCAACTGGCTCGTGCAGAACCGCCGCGGCGCGCAGTGGAGCAACACGCGCGACAGCGCGATCGTGATCCTGGCGCTCGAGGACTACCTCCGCGTCAGCGGCGAGGTCGCCCGCACGGTGGAGTACGAGCTATTCGTCAACGGCCGGTCCGTCGAGACGCGCAAGATGAAGCCGGAGGACATGCTCTCCAGCCCGCGCACGGTGACGATCCCGGCGAAGGACGTGCGCGACGGCGCCAACGAGATCCGGCTGCGCCGCACGAGCGGCGACGGGCCGCTGTACCTGGGTGCACGCGCGGAGTTCTTCAGCCTCGAGGAGCCGATCCCCGCGCGCGGCAGCCAGATCTTCGCCAAGCGCCAGTACTACAAGCG
>CAZQHA010000123.1:0-10605 GCA_964592795.1 uncultured Planctomycetaceae bacterium
GGGTCGAAGGCCGCGGCGGCTACTAAGACACCGCGGGCGCGCTGCGCGACATGGTCCCCAATCACATCCTCCAGCTGCTCGCGCTGGTCACGATGGAGCCCCCGACCTCGTTCGAGGCCGAAGCGGTGCGCGAGGAGAAGGCCAAGGCGCTGCGGGCGATCGCGCCGATGACGCCCGAGCGCGTGCTGACCCACTCCGTGCGCGGGCAGTACGGCGCCGGGACCGTCGACGGCAAGAGCGTGCCGGCGTATCGATCGGAAGAGCGCGTCGCCAAGCGCTCGAGCACCGAGACCTACGCCGCGATGAAGCTCTCGGTCGACAACTGGCGCTGGGCCGACGTGCCCTTCTACGTGCGCACCGGCAAGCGCATGGCGCGACGCGTCTCCGAGATCGCGATCCAGTTCCGCCGCGCGCCGCAGCTCCTCTTCCGCAACACGCCCGTCGACCATCTGTCGCGGAACGTGCTCCTGATCCGCGTGCAGCCCGACGAAGGGATCTCGTTGCGCTTCGGCGCGAAGGTGCCCGGTCCCGCGGTGCGCATGGCGAACGTCGCGATGGACTTCAAGTACAAGGACCACTTCGGCACGACGACGAGCACGGGGTACGAGACGCTTCTCTACGACTGCATCAAGGGCGACGCGACGCTCTTCCAGCGCGCGGACATGGTCGAGTCGTGCTGGAGCATCGTGACCCCGGTGCTCGAGGTCTGGAACGCGCTGCCGCCGCACAACTTCCCGAACTACGCGCCGGGATCCTGGGGGCCGCGCGACGCCGACGAGATGCTGGCGCGCGACGGACGGCGATGGAGAAGGATCGACGATTGATCCTGGCCGGCGACATCGGCGGCACGAAGACGCTGATCGCGCTCCTCGAGCCGCGCGGTCGTTCGTTCGACGTCGTCGTGGAGGAGACGTACAAGAGCCGCGATCACGCGGACCTCGAGGACATCCTGCGCGCGTTCCGTGCGCGCCATACGCAGGGCTACGGGATCGCCGGGTTCGGCGTCGCCGGTCCCGTCCGCGACGGCAAGTGCTCGGCGACGAACCTCGCCTGGCGCGTCGACTCGCGGAGCCTGGCGCGCGTGCTGGATCTCGACGGCGCGGCGCTGATCAACGACCTCGAAGCGACGGGGCTCGGCGTGTCCTTCGTCGATCCCAGCCGGCTCTTGTGCCTCAACGCGGGCGATCCCGATCCCGCGGGTCATCGCGCGGTGATCGCGGCGGGCACGGGCTTGGGACAAGCGGGGCTCTTCTGGAACGGCCGCGAGCACGTGCCGTTCGGATCCGAGGGCGGCCACGCGGACTTCGCGCCGTCGAGCCCGATCGAGGACCGCCTGCTCCTGTTCCTGCGCGCGGAGCTCCCGCGCGTGACGCAGGAGCGCGTGCTCTCCGGCCGCGGGTTGCACAACGTCTACCGCTTCCTGAAGAGCGAACGGCCGCAGGACGAGCCGGCCTGGCTCGCGCAGGAGATCGCGGCGTCGGATCCCGCGCGCGCCATCTCGACGGCCGCGCTGGCGGGGCGATCCGACCTCGCGAGCCGCGCGCTCGACCTCTTCGTGTCGATCTACGGCGCGCAAGCCGGCAACCTGGCGCTGAACTTCATGGCGACGGGCGGCATGTACGTCGCCGGCGGGATCGCCCCGAAGATCGCGAGCCGGGTGCAAGGGCCGGGCTTCATGAGCGCGTTCGGCGCGAAGAAGCCGCTCGAGGGGCTCGTGCAGAAGATCCCCGTGCACATCGTGATGGACGTTCGCGCCGGGCTCTTCGGCGCAGCGCACGCGGCGCGCTCCGCCGCCGGAACCCAGGCGACCGCGATCTAGCGATGCCCGACGTTCGACGATTCCCGACGGTAGAGGCCTTGATGGACGCCGCGACGCGCCAAGTGGGGGACGTCGTGCGATCGGTGGCCCACGAGCGCGAGTGCATGATCGCGCTGTCGGGAGGCGGCACGCCGCGGTACCTCTACGAGGTGCTCGCGGGCCAGGATCTCCCGTGGGATCGGATGGCGTTCTTCTTCGGCGACGAGCGGCACGTGCCCCCGAACGATCCGCAGAGCAACTACCGCATGGCGCACGAGAGCCTCTTTTCGCGCGCTCCGATCCCGCCGCGGAACATCCATCGCGTTCCGACCGAGATCGGCGACGCGGAGCTCGTCGCGCGGGCGTACGAGACGACGATCGCGACCTCGTTCGAGCTGCGCCGCCGCCGCTGGCCGCGGTTCGACCTCGTGCTGCTCGGCCTGGGGCCGGACGGCCACACGGCGTCCCTGTTCCCGGGAAACCGCGCGCTCGAGGAGCGCGAGAAGATCGCGACCGCGACCTACGTCGAGCCGCTGAAGTCGACGCGCATCACGCTGACGTATCCCGTGTTCAACGCGGCGACGTTCGTGATCTTCCTCGTCGCCGGCGCGGAGAAGGCCGAGGCCCTGAAGGCGACGCTCGAGGGCAATCCCGCGGAGCCGACGCCGGCGCGGCGCATCCGGCCGACGACGGGGCGCGTCGTGTGGATGGTCGACGACGCCGCGGCCTCGCTGCTCAGCGGTTGAGCACCGGCAAGTACTCCTTCCACGGGCCGACCGCGTCGGAGTAGTGCTTGGACATCACGCGCGCGATCTGCGCGACGTGGCCGAGGTCGTGCACGACCCACGTCGCGCAGAGCTCGCGCAGCGTGACGGTCCCGAGCGCCGGATGCGTGCCGCGCAGATCCCACTGTGCGTCCGAGATCTTCATCGCCTTCAGCTCGTCGAGGTTTCGCCGGCGCAGGCGCGCGAACCGGTCGAGCAGCCGCTCCGTCGGCTCCTCCTTGAAGCGCTCGAGCTGCGCGAAGCGGTCGAAGGGATCGAACGGGCGAGCTTCGCCGTGCTCGAGGAGGATCCGCGCGCGCGGGATCCAGTCGGTCTCCTCGCCGTGGATCAGGTGCCCCACGATCTCGTGCGGCGTCCACGAGCCCTTCTCGCCGCTCGAGTGGGTCCACGTGGTCGAGAGTCCCCCGACGAGCGATTGCAGCGTGGCCGGCGTGCGTTCCAAGACCTCGAGTGCGGAGCGGAGCTCGAACTGCATGCGCGAATCTTGCCGGATTCGCGCGCGAGCCGCGACTACTCGGGGTAGATCGCCGCGTACGCGTCCTCGCTCGATGCGGGCAGCGTGCGGCCGGTGATCTTCTCGAGCGCGCTCTTCGCCGCCGCGACGACGCGCGGGTTGACGCTGTCGATCAACGGCAGCATCGACTCGACGACGACCGGGCTGCGGAGGCGCGCCAGCACCTCGCACGCGCGGATCACGAGGTCTTCCTCGGGGCGCTTCAGGAGCGGGAGGAGGTCGAGCGCGAGCTCGTCGCGGAACGTGCGCCGCTCCGCGTAATGGCGCAGCGCGCCCGAGACCGTGCTGCGGTCCGACGACCACAGGCTGTCGCACAGCTTGGGCCGCTCGCGCAGCATCCAGCGCTGCTCCTGCGCGTACCAGTGCTTCCACAATCCCGAATCGGTCGGGTACGACGCGCCGGTGATCTTGCGCAGCGCCCAGGCCGCGGCCTCGCGCGTGTTCGAGTTCTCGTCGCCGAGGAGCTCGAGGAGCAGCGGGATCTGCGCGCCGTCGTCGATCACGCCGATCGTCTGCAGCAGCGTGCGGACGTACTCCGGCCGGGCGTGGCGCACTTGCGCGGCCAGCCACGCCGCGCATTCGCGCCGGTCCCCGGCGCCGACGCGGTCGGAGGCGGTCCGCAGGAGCGAGACAGCCTTCTCCTCGAGGTGCCGATAGTCGCGCGCCGCGTCGAAGAGGATCTCGAACGCACGCTCGTCTCCCGTGTCGCCGACCGCGTCGAGGAGCGTCGGCTGAACGTCGGGTCGCTGCGAGCGGACCACGTCGCGAATGGCCCGCCAGGAGTGCGCATCGCGGCGCAGGATCGACGCGATCGCCGCGCGCAGCGCGTCCTCCGCCGAGTCGTCCAGCCGCCCCTCCGCGTCGCGGGGCGCGAGATTGCACGCTTCGGCGACGTCCGCCGACTTCCCGACGGCGCCGAGGACGTGCACCGCCGCGAGCTTCGTCGCGTCGTCATCGGTGCCGTCGATCCGCTTCCGGAGAAGCGTGCGCACCCGTTCGGGCGGGAGCGCCGAGAGCGCCGCGAGCAGCATCGCGCGCTGAGGCTTGCTCAGGATCTGGGGTGCGTCCTTCTCCGAGGTCTCGGGAACGCGGGCGCGCACGAGGATCTCCAGGAGCGCGTTCGGATCCCCTCCGGCGATCGCGACCAGGCGCTGTCCGAGCAGCGCGCGCGACGCATCGTCCGTCGCTCGTCTGGACGCGCGCAGCACCTCGGCAGCCGAGCGCTCGCTGTCGCCGATCTCCCCCGACCAGCCCTGGAGGCGTGGCCCGGCATCGTCGTCCTGAGCGCGCGCGACCGTCGGAAGCGCCAGGACGAACACGAGAGCGAGGGACGTTCGATTGAGGTGCATGGGGCGACAACTCCTCGTGGATGCGTCAGGGCGTGATGGGCAGCTCGCGCCAGCACAGGACCTCGAGCTTCACTTGGCTGCTCGCCGTCGAGTTCAGCAGGTCCTCGTCGAAGTGGATGAAGCAGTTGCTGTTCAGGTCGGCCTCGCGCGCGATCATCGACCCGAACAGCTCGAAGTTGCTGTCGATCGTGATCTTGGCGTTCGGCGCATAGATGGTCCCGAAGAGCTTGCTGTTCGAGTCGAAGTCGACGTCGTCGAGATCGACCACGACCTCCGGGTTGATGACGTTGTCGCTCAGAAGGTTGAGCTTCACGTTCTTCGGCAGGAGATCCGTCGACGCGATCTGCGAATTCGAGCTCATCTTGAAGTCGTCGATGATCCAGAACTCGACCGGACCCGCTGCCGCGTTGATCACGATCTGCGAGTTGCTCTTGAGCGTGAAGTTCGTCATCACGATGCGGGCCGGGCCGGTGATCGTGAGCGTCTTGTTCGCGTTGAGCGTGGCTGAGCCGAACGTGTAGTCCCCGGAAGCGAGCGCTCCTCCATTCGCGTTCCAGGCCGCGTTGGGCAGCGTCGGCACGACGAGGGGCGGAAACTCGACCTCCTCGGTCATCGGAGTGGTCGAGCCGGTCACCTCGGCGTTGCCGGTGACGTACGTGAAGTGGTCGGGACCCGCCGTGGCGTCGCCCCAGACCTGGGAGTTCTGGTCCATCGTGACGTTCGCGTTCGACCCGACGTCGCCGTTCGTCAGCGCGTGCTGATCCGTTCCCGAGCCATTGACGGCCTGCGACGCATAGGTGCCGATCGTCGAATCGTAGCTGTCCACGCGCGAGTTCGAGTCCATGTGCAGCTCTTCGCGACCGAACGCCGCGAAGCGCCAGATCGTGTTCGGCACCTCGCGCACCGTGAGCTCCATGCGCGCCCCATCGCGGTCCTCGAGCGCCGTCGCGGTCAGGCGCGACACGTCAGGCGTCAGGGCCGTGGCCGTCACCCAGAAAGTCGACTCACCCCACGTGCTCGGCGCGTTCTGGGTCCCGATCGCGCCGCTGTTGCCGCGGCGCAGCTCGTACATGCCCTGCGCGAGCGCAGCTTGGCAGACGTAGCGCGAGCGCAGCGACTCGCTCTCCTGCCGCTGCTGCATCGAGCTGCTGACGTTGACCGTCACGAGGGCGGTCGCGAGCCCGGCCACGGCGATCGTCGCCATTGCCATCACCACCAGCGCGCTGCCCCGTTCGTCTCCGTACGTCCTGGTATGTCCGATGCACCGCATGATGGCTCTCTCCGTCTCTTTCAGTTGCGCAGCACGATCGACGTCTCGCTCGTCGCCTGGACGAGCGTCCCGTCGCTCAACGCGCGCTCGACCGTCAAGCTGATGCGCAAGAGGTCGGCGATGCGCTGCACGTTGAAACCTGCTTCGTCGACGATGCCGTCGAGGTCGTCGTCGACGTTGTTCCCGAACTCGCCCGGGCCCAGCTCGGGGATGCCGTGGCAGATCACGGTCGTGGTCTCGTTCGCCGTGCCGATGCCGCGCACGAGCGCGAGACGCCTCTCGTCGATCTGTCCGTCGCCGTCGTTGTCGATGCCGTCGTCGGCCTCGTCGAGCTGCAGCTCCAGGCGCGACGCGGTACCCCACGTCACGACGCCGACGTTCGACACCGCGGTCGGCTTCTGGAACACCAGCGTGCTCGTGCCGAAGTTCGACGTCGGGTCCGGAACCAGCGTGTTCGTGCCGACGCCGATCAGCTCCTTCATGACGCGGACGGACGCGTGACGCGCCTTGCTCTCGGCTTCCGCGCGCGCCGCGGTCTGCCGGTACGTCGACTGGCTGCTGATCTGGAACCAACCCAGCGCCGTGAGGATCGACGCGAGGATCGTCAAGCACACCGCCAGCTCGACGAGGGTGAAGCCTCGTCGCGTGGGGGGACGTTTCGTGCGCTGTGGTCGCATGTCAGTAGTTCCCGATGACGCTCTTCAGCTCGTATTCGCCCGGACCGCTCGCGCTGCGCCAGCGCACGCGGACGATGACGGGCAGCATCCAGTAGTCGGTCGCGTGATTCGCCGCGTCGATGGCGTTGTCGCCGTTCAGGTCGCGCGGCATGCCGAGCTCGGGGCTCGCGACGTCCTCGCGCAGGACGTCGGGCGCGTTCGGGAGCGTCGGGAAGATCACTTCTCCGGGGAATCCGTCCGCGTCGCTCGAGAGCGCGGAGAGGCCCTCCACCGCGAAGTGCTTGCCGGGCGCCGTGTTCGCGCCGCCCGGGTCGTCGTCTCCGGTGTCGTTGAAGCGCCGGAACGCCTGCGCGAACGCTTCGGCGTCGACGCTCTCGAGCGTCTGTCGCGCGGCCTGCGTGGCGCGGGCGAGCTCGCGGTTCTTCCGCTCTGCGCGGTTCGACGCGACGAGCACTTGGATGAAGCTCAACACGCCGACCGTCAGTACGGCCATCCCCACCGTCAGCTCGACCAACGTCAAGCCGCGGCGATTTCCACGCCTTGCCTGCCCCATGACCTGCCTCCACGTCCGAGGATTGCCGTCCCCGAACGTCCGTGCGTGCTTCGAGTGCCGCGCGGTCGGATCTTGAGAGCAAGTCGGGATTCCAGGTTTCGCGCGGGAGCCAGCGATCGAGGCTTCAGACGGGAGAGCGCCTCGATCGACACGTGAGGGCGCTTTTTCGCGCGGGAGAGCTCGATGATCCGCACGCAAGAACGGCCGAAGGCCCAAGGCTCGCGCCGTGTCGATCGACCGGTGTTCGTCGTCGGGGCCGAACGATCCGGAACGACGCTGCTCGAGCTGATGCTCGAGGGCCATCCACAGATCGCGTGGGCGGGCGAGTTCGAGTACGCCGTCGACTTCGTGTCGGACGGCGGCGAATGGCCGCCGCTCGCGATGTACCACCAGTTCCTCTCGGTCGACCGCGTCTTCCTCGCGCCGAATTTCACGTTGAACCGAAGGCTCGACTACCGCGAGCTCGTGAACAGCTTTCTCATCCAGGCGCGCGATCGGAAGAAGAGGCCCATCGTCGGCGCGACGGTGCACCGCAATTTCGACCGGCTCTTGAAGCTCTGGCCGAACGCGACGTTCATCCACATCGTGCGCGACGGGCGCGACACGGCGCGCTCGCGCATCGAGATGGGCTGGGCCGGAAACGTGTGGACGGCGAGCTTCGCGTGGCTCGAGGTCGAGCTCCTGTGGGACAAGATGAAGGAGTCGATCCCGGAGGAGCGCCGGCTCGAGATCCGGTACGAGGACCTCGCGCGCTCGCCGGTCGAGACCCTGACCGCGATCTGCAAGTTCATGGGCGTCGAGTACGACGCGGGGATGCTCGACTACCCCAAGCGCTCGACGTACTCGCACCCCGATCCGAGCCTGACGGAGCAGTGGCGCAAGAAGCTCTCGCCGCGCGACCTGGGCCTGCTCGAGTCGTCGATCGGCCCGATGCTGCGCTCGCGCGCGTATCCGCCGAGCGAAGTCGCCGCGGTGCCGGTCGCGGGGCTGCTCACGCAGCGCCTGTGGCTCCAGGACCGCTGGGCGCGGATGCGCTTCCGCCAGAAGCGCTTCGGCTGGAAGCTCTGGCTCGCCGACGTCCTGCTGCGGCGGGTGGGCGCGAGCCAAGTGCACCGCGCCGTGCAGCGCAAGATCAACGCGATCGAGACGCTGCACCTCAAGTAGCGCTCGCGCGAGTTGACCGAGCCCTCCACGCCGGCTTTGCTGTGCGCGGTCGCATGCTTGCGACCAGGAGGAGATCGATGGAGCCGGTCGCTGTCGTCCAGAGCTTCGTGGCGCGCATCAACGCGCAGGACGTCGATGGCCTGTGCGCGCTCATGACCGAGGATCACTGCTTCGTCGACTCGATGGGCGGCGAGCTCGACGGACTCGACACGCTGCGCCAGGCGTGGACGAAGTACTTCGCAATGGTGCCCGACTACGAGGTGCTGCTCGAGGAGGTGTTCCAGGACGGCAACCAGATCGGCGCGTTCGGCATCGCGCGCGGCACGTATGCGCCGAACGGCGAGCTGAACAAAGAGAATCGATGGTCGACGCCCGCCGCGTGGCGCGCGGAAGTGCGCGGCAAGAAGGTCGCGCTGTGGCGCGTGTACGGCGACAACGAGCCGATCCGAAGGCTCATCGCGGCCGCGGGCGGCTAGAGAAGAAGGAGCGCGCGCTCGACAGGGGACGAGCGCGCGCTCACGTGGAGGGGACGAGAACCGCGTGGGCTCAGGCCTTCCCGATCTTCGCCAGGATCTCGGTCTCGCGCTCGGCGGAGATGCCCGCCCGCAGCTTGCTCCGGCGCTCCTCGGGGAGCGACTCGAACCACTTGAGCGTGTCCTTGACGATCGTCTCGATCGGCCGGTGCTTGAGGCCGGCCTTGGTCGCGCGCGCGTTGCTCGACGAATGGAAGCCGAGGTACTCGCCTTCGTACGGCGCCCAGATCGGCATCTCTCCGACCGACATGTGCTGGCTGAGCGTGGAGGCGGGAGTCCAGCGCACCTCCGTCGGCTTGCCGGACGCTTTCCTGCACGCTTCGATCGTCTCGCCCCAGGTCAGCTTCTTCTCGGGACCGACGGCGTTGAACAAGCCGACGGTTCCGTCCTCGGCGACCTTGACGAGCCACTCCGCGAGGTCGCGCACGTCGATCACTTGGATCGGATCGGTCGCGTTGCCGGGGACGAGCACGGTCCCGCCGCGCGAGAAGCGCACCGGCCAGTACGTGAAGCGATCCGTCGGATCGCCGGGACCGACGATGTAGCCGGGGCGCACGTTGGTGACGCGGCCGGGGAGCGCCGCTTCCGCCGCTTGCTCGCACAGGGCCTTGAGCGGGCCGTAGAACTCGTAGTTGTCGCCCATCTTCTCGAGCGTCGGATCCGGCATGGTGCCGACGGGCGCGGTCTCGTCCGCGCCTTCCTTGTCGAAGCTCGCGTACGCCGAGACGCTCGAGATGTAGACGTACTGCTTCACGTTGGGCGCCATCAGCTCCGCCGACGCCTTGACCATGCGCGGGTAGTAGCCGCAGTCGTCGAACACGCAGTCGAACTTGCGACCTTCGAGCGCCTTGATGCCCTCGCCCTTGTCCGGATCGCGATCGCCGCGCAGCTTCTCGATGTCGGGGAAGAGCTCAGGCCGCGTCTTGCCGCGATTGAAGAGCGTGAGCGTGTGTCCGCGCGCGCTCGCCGCCTCGACGATGGCTGGGCCGAGGAAGCCGGTGCCGCCGAGGATCAAGAAGTGCTTGCCGCCGGCGCGGTTCGAGGTTCGTGCGACGCTCGCGCGGGTCTGCGCGCTCGTGGCGAGCACGGCGCCGGCGGCGATGGTGGATTGGAGGAACTTGCGGCGTGTTGAGCTCATGGTGGGCTCAGCATGACTCGCGCGAACGCCGTCGCCTGTTCGCGGTCAGTAATTCGGGACGAGAGTCGGTAAGGGGTGTGTCGACGCGCGGCGGCGGGTGCATCGCTATGATCTCGCGGCTTCAATCCGAAGGAAGGCCATGAAAGACACGTTCAAGACCCGCTCGACGCTCTCGGTAGGGGGCAAGTCGTACTCGATCGCGAAGATCCCCACGCTCGCCAAGCGCTTCCCCGGCATCGCTCGCCTCCCGTTCTCGATGCGGATCCTGCTCGAGAACCTGCTGCGCACCGAGGACGGCGAGACGGTCACCGCCGCCGACATCGAATCGGTCGCCACCTGGAACCCCAAGGCCAAGCCGTCGAAGGAGATCCAGTTCACGCCGGCGCGCGTCCTCCTCCAGGACTTCACCGGCGTGCCGGCGGTCGTCGACCTCGCCGCGATGCGCGACGCGATGCGGCGGATGGGCGGGGATCCGAGGAAGATCAACCCGCTGCAGCCGGCCGAGCTCGTCATCGACCACTCCGTGCAGGTCGACCACTTCGGCGGCCCGCTCGCGTTCGCGCAGAACGCCGAGGTCGAGTTCGATCGCAACCGCGAGCGCTACGCGTTCCTGCGCTGGGGCGCGACCGCGTTCCGGAACTTCCAGGTCGTGCCGCCGGACACCGGGATCGTGCACCAAGTGAACCTCGAGTACCTGGCGCGCGTGGTCATGGAGTCGACGAGCGGCGAGCCGTGGGCGTATCCCGACACCGTCGTCGGCACGGACTCGCACACGACGATGATCAACGGCCTGGGCGTGCTCGGCTGGGGCGTCGGCGGCATCG
>CAZQHA010000124.1:0-9282 GCA_964592795.1 uncultured Planctomycetaceae bacterium
GAAGAGCGAGTTCCTCGCGAACATGAGCCACGAGATCCGCACGCCGATGAACGGCATCATCGGGATGGCGGGCGTGCTCATGGAAACGCGGCTCGACCCCGAGCAGCAGAGCTACGTCCACGTCATCTCGCAGTCTTCCGAGTCGCTGCTCTCGCTGCTCAACGACATCCTCGACTTGTCGAAGATCGAGTCGGGCAAGCTCGTGCTCGAGTCGCGCGACTTCGACTTCGTGCAATGCGTCGAGGGCGTGCTCGAGCTCTTCTACATCAAAGCCAGCGAGAAGGGCCTCGACATGTCCTTCGTCGCGCAGACGGACGTTCCGCGGATGCTCCGCGGAGACGAGACGCGGCTGCGGCAGATCTTGATCAACCTGGTCGGCAACGCGATCAAGTTCACGAGCGCGGGAGAGGTCGAGATCCAGGCCTCGCTCGAATCGACCAGCTCGGACGACGTGTCGATCCGCGTGGAGGTCATCGACACGGGAATCGGGATCCCCGACTCGAAGCTCGACCGGCTGTTCCAACCATTCTCGCAGGTCGATTCCTCGACGACGCGCAAGTACGGCGGCACGGGTCTGGGCCTCGTGATCAGCGCCAAGCTCGTGCAGATGTTGGGCGGTCAGATCGGCGCGACGAGCTCGGAAGGCCAGGGCTCGACGTTCTGGTTCACGGCTCACTTCAGCCGCGCGAGCGAAGCCGCGCGAACGAGCGAGCCCGAGCAAGGCGAGCTTCGCGGCCGCCGACTGCTCCTGTGCGGCTCGCGCGCGACCGACCGCAAGATCATCCGGCGTCAAGCCGAGGAGTGGGGCCTCGTCTGCGCCGGGGCCGCCGACGCCGCACAAGCCGTCGAGACGCTGCGCAATGCCGCGCGTGACGGGCATCCGTTCGACGCGGTCGTCTTCAACCTGCAGAGCGCGGGCCTCTCCACCGAGGAGTTCGCGCGCCACCTGCGCGAGAACGTCGAGTTGGGCTCGACGAAGCTCATCCCGGTGCTGCCTCCCGGCCACGCACGCGAGAGCAGCTCGTTCGATGCGGTGTTGCTCACGCCGATCCGGCCGTCGAACCTGCGTCAAGTGCTCGTGAAAGCGCTGGAGCTCGATTCCGAGCCGAAGCCGACGTCGGCGGAGCCGCGAGCTCCGCTGCCGGCGGCGGTCGTGGAGCCCGACGAGACGCCGCTGCCGCTCGTCGAGCGCCTGCTGCTCGCCGAGGACAATCCGATCAACCAGAAGGTCGCGCTCCTTCTCCTGAAAGGGCTCGCGGGCCGAATCGACGTCGTCGCGAACGGGCTCGAGGCCGTGTCGGCCGTCGAGTCCGGTCAGTACGACGTCGTGCTGATGGACTGCCAGATGCCGGAGCTCGGCGGGCTCGAAGCGACCCGGCGGATCCGCGGCCTCGCGGATCCGAACAAAGCGCGCGTCCCCGTGGTCGCGCTCACGGCGAATGCGATGCGCGGGGATCGCGAGGAATGCATCGACGCGGGGATGGACGACTACTTGTCCAAGCCCGTGAGCCGTCCGCAGCTCTTCTCCGTGCTGAAACGTTGGAGTGGTGCCATGAAGAACCAGACTGACCGCAGGGAACCGGAAGCGATTCCGCCTGCGCTACCGACGAACGAGGTGATCGACATGAGCGTGATCCAGAAGCTGAGGGATCTCGGCGGCGACGACGACCCGAACCTCGTGCTCGAGCTGATCGACATCTTCCTGACCGACGCGCCGGTCCAGATGCAGCGCATCAGCGAGGGCCTCGAGAGCGGCGACGTCAAGCTCGTCGAGCGCGCCTCGCACACGCTGAAGTCGAGCAGCGCCAACATCGGCGCCGTGTCGCTGTCGAGTGTGTGTCAGAAGATGGAAGAGAGCGCGCGGAAGAACGAGCTCGCCGGCGTCGAGTCGCTCGTTCGCGCTTCGAGCGAGGCGTTCGACGATGTCAAGACCGCGTTGAAGTCGATCCGATCCTGACCCATCCCGCGCGAACGCTGAACCGCGCGCCGCACAGCATGATCAATGCCACATTCGAGGAGCTGAGGCTCACCGGAAAGCTGCCGTCGCCTCCCGGCGTCGGACTGACGATCCTCAAGCTCACGCAACGCGAAGACTGCTCCGCGAAGGAGATCGGCGAAGCGATCATGGCCGACCCGGCGCTGACCGGGACGCTGCTGAAGATCGCGAACTCGGCGATGGCCGGCGGCGTGCGTCCGATCACGACGGTCGCGGAGGCGACCATGCGCCTGGGTGTCCGCACCGTGCGCAACATCGGCCTGGGACTCTCGCTCGTCTCCGCCTATCGCGGCGGCAAGTGCGCCAACTTCGACTACGACCGCTACTGGTCGATCTCGCTCGCGCGCGCGGTCGCGGCGCAGCGTTTCAGCGAGAAGCTGCACTACAGCGTCCCCGCGGAGGCGTACGTCGTGGGACTGCTCAGCGACATCGGACGTCTCGCGCTCGCGGTCGTGTATCCGAACGAGTACTCCACGCTCATCGCGAGCGTCCCGGCCAACGATGACGTGACCTTGCGCGCGTCCGAACGCGAGCGATTCCAGATCGATCACGGCGAGATCGGGGCGTTCATGCTCGAAGAGTGGGGACTGCCGCAGGTCTACAGCCAGGCGGTCACGAGCTACAAGAACCCGCCACAGGTCGACGTGACACTGGGCAAGGAGCTTGCGCTGGTCACGAAGATCCTGCGGTTCGCGGGAACGTTCGCGAACGTGTGCACGACGCACGAGGCGGATACGAACGCGCCTTGGAGCAGACACGCCAGCGAGCTGGAAGCGATGCGAATCGAACTGAACGAGGACAGCGCAGCGTTCTTCGCCTACTTGAACGGCATCGCGCGCGAGTGGCTCGAATGGGGAAAGACCATGAAAGTGCCGACGCCGAAGCCGGTTGACTTCTCGATCGTGCGGGAAGATTCGCAGCGCCTCGGCACCGCAAACTCGATTCCAGGACGATCGATCCCCGCCGAAGCGCCGGAAGCGAGCCAGGGTACGGACGCGCAGTCCGCACCGAGCGACGTGCGCGGTCTGCGCATCCTGGCCGTCGACGACGATCCCATGTCGCTGAAGCTCCTCGAGCGGCACCTCGTTCGCGCGGGTCACTTCGTGCAGTGCGCGTCGGACGGCAACGAGGCGCTCCAGATCGCGCTCGAGACGAACCCGCAGGTCGTCGTCGCCGACTGGATGATGCCGAGCCTCGACGGGATCGAGCTCTGCAAGGCGCTGCGCCGCATCGAGAGCGGGCGCGACATGTTCTTCCTGCTCCTGACCGGGCGTGGCGAGGAGGACCGTATCGTCGAAGCGTTCGACGCCGGCGTCGACGACTACGTGGTGAAGCCGTTCATCCCGAAGCTCTTGATCGCGCGCATCAAGGGCGGCCAGCGCGTGATCGAGCTGAAGGAGAAGGTCGAGCGCGATCGCCAGACCATGATGAAACAGGTCGCCGAGCTGGGCCTGCTCACCCGCAAGCTGCGCACCGCGGCGATGACCGACATGCTGACCGAGCTGCCGAACCGCCGCTACGCGATGCGGCGCCTCGAGCAGGAGTGGGACGGTGCGACCCGACAGAACAAGCCGCTGTCGGTGATCATGATCGACATCGATCACTTCAAGCAGGTGAACGACCTGCACGGCCACGACGTCGGCGACGTCGTGCTCAAGGAGACCGCGAACACGCTTCGCAACACGACGCGGCAGGGCGAAGACACCGCGCGGTTGGGCGGCGAGGAGTTCATCGTCGTCTGCACGAACACGAACCTCGACCAAGCGACGGCGTGCGCGGAGCGGATCCGCGCCGCGGTCGAGGCGCACACGATCCTGTGCGGCTCATTCAAGAAGAACGTCACCGTCAGCCTGGGCGTCGCGCAGCGCGGTCCGGGCATCACCTCGGTGAGCGCGTTGATCAAGGCCGCGGACGAGGCCGTGTACGCGGCGAAGGACTCCGGGCGCAACGTGGTGCGCGTGGCGGGCTCGCCGAGCGCCCGATCCAAATCCGCCTGATCTCCAGGCTTCCGCCGTGCTGAACAACAAGTTCGAAGAGCTCCGGCACTCGGGCAGCTTGCCCTCGCCCTCGGGTGTCGGTCTCGCGATCTTGCGTCTCACGCAGAACCCCGATCACTCGATCGAGGAACTGGCGCGCTGCATCCAAGCCGACCCCGCGCTGACGGGACGACTCCTGCGCCTGGCGAACGGCGCGAGCCGCGCCGGCGTGGACCCCGCGCAGACGGTCACCCAAGCCGCGATGCGACTTGGGATCCGCGCCGTGCGCAACGTCGCGCTCGGGTTCACTCTGGTCTCCGCGCACCGCGCGGGGGTCTGCGCCGGCTTCGACTACGACCGCTACTGGTCGAAATCGCTCGCGCGGGCGGTCGCCGCGAGCGCCGTCGCCGCGCGCGCACGCTCGTTCGAGCCGACCGAAGCGTTCACGTGCGGACTTCTCTCCGAGGTCGGGATGCTCGCGCTCGCCAGCGTGCACGCGGAAGCATACGGGCGAGTGCTCGGCGAAACCGTCGGACGACCGCTCGCCGAGCTCCTCGAGGCGGAGCGCCGCGCGTTCCAGATCCATCACGTGGAGATCAGCGCGGGGTTGATGTCCGACTGGGGTCTTTCCCGCGCGATGACCGGCGCGGTGACGCTCTGGGCCTCTCCCGTCGCCGACATCGAGGAGTCGAGCCAGCAGTGCCTCGCCTGGACGCTCGACGTCGCTTCGCACATCGCCGAGATCCTGATCTCCGATCGCTCGCACGACAGCCCGGAGCACGCGGCCGCGTGGACCGCGCTGCAAGCATCCGCGCAGCGGTTGGCGATCGACGAGACAGTCCTGTCCGAGCTGTGCGCGAAGATCGTGCGCGACTGGCAGGAGTGGGGGGAGCAGTTCCGCATCCCCACGCGACCAAACGCCGCGTTCGGATCCTCGTCTCCCGACGCGCAATCCACGTCGACCTCCGCGACGCGGGACGGCGCGACGCCGGCTGAACCAAGCACCGAGTCGATCCGGGACGAAGCCGGCCACGAGAGCGGCGATCCGATCCACGTGCTCATCGTCGACGACGACGTGCGGCTCCTGCGGCTCGTCGCGCTGCACCTCGAGCGGGCCGGATACCTCGTGTCGGTCGCGGAGAACGGCAAGGCAGGGCTCCAGCTCGCGATGCAGCGGCGACCGGACATCGTCGTGACCGACTGGGTGATGCCCGAGCTCTCCGGGCTCGAGATGTGCCAGGCGCTGCGCCGGATGCAGTCCGGTCACCGCGCTTACGTCCTCCTCTTGACCGCGCGCGAGGAAGAGGAGGACCGGATCGTGGACGCGTTCGCGGCCGGCATCGACGACTACATCACGAAGCCGTTCAACGCGCGCATCCTGCTCGCGCGCGTGCAAGCGGGACAGCGGCTGATCGAGCTGCAGCGCCAGGTCGAAGCCGACAAGCGCGTGCGGATGAAGCAGGTGTCCGACATGAGCCTGCTCACGCGGCGTCTGCGCGCCGCGGGCCTGACGGACATCCTCACGGAGCTGCCCAATCGCCGGTACGCGATGCAGCGTCTCGACCAGGAATGGAGCGCGTCGACGAGCACGTCGCGCCCGCTGTCGGTCGTGATGATCGACATCGACCACTTCAAGCAGATCAACGACGTCCACGGTCACGCGATCGGCGACAAGGTGCTGCAGGCCACGGCGGCCGTCCTGCGCAAGCGGACGCGGCGCGGCGACATCGTGTGCCGCTGGGGCGGCGAGGAGTTCGTCGTGATCAACGTGAACAGCGATCTCGCCGGCGCGCGCAAGTGCGCGGAGCGGCTGCGGGCGGCGGTGGAAGCGAACGAGATCTTCTGCGAAGGCTTCCGCGGGCAAGTGACCGTGAGCCTGGGCTTGGCGGAACGCTTGCTGTGGATGCCGGACGTCGAAGCGTTGATCAAGGCCGCGGACAGCGCCGTGTACGACGCCAAGCGCTCCGGGCGCAACAGGATCTGCGAGGGACCTTCCGAACCGCTGGCCGAGACGGGGTGAGCCGGCGTGAAAGGTCGCTCGGGAAGGCTGGTGGCCGTCGGGATCCTCGCGCTGAGCGGGGCGGTCGCGGTCCTCCACGCGGCGTTCGACACGGAGCTCAGCTCGTCGGCGGACCTCGCACACGCGCGCTCGCGCCTCTCGACGCTGCACGCGCGGCTCGACCGCGTGCTCGCCGAGGAGCGGCCGGCCAGCGAGCCGTTGATCGACTGTCTCTCCGATCTGCGCGCCGTGCACGCGCGACTCCGCGATTCGCTCGAGCCGCTCCCGGGCAACTGCGACGAAGAGCTCGAGCATGCGTTGGCCGATTTCGGCGCGGCGCTCGACGACACGTTCGATCGCACCGAACGGTACGCCGCGGGCGCCGCGTGCTTCCGCTCGGGCGTGGCGCGCCTCTCGCACACGATCGCGGAGTACCGCGCGCTCTGCGTCGGCACGGATTCGGAGGCCGACTTCCAGCTCGCGTTCGAGCGCATCGGCAATCAGGTCGAGCGGTACGCGCTCGGCATCCAGGAGAAGCTGCCCGAGAAGGTGCTCGCCGACGTCGACGTCCTGCGGCACGGCCGGGGCCGCGTCGATCCGGAGCGCCGCGACGCGCTCGACCGCGTGCTCGTCCACGTCGCCGCGTGCCGAATGCACGACGGCGAGGCGCGCGAGAGCTTGGCCGCGGTACGCACGGCGCGGCTGCGATCGGTCGGCGCGGCGCTCGAGCACGCGTGCGGCGACTACATCCGCGCGCGGGTCGCGGCGCGCGATACCGCGCGCGGGATCGGGATCGTGCTCGCTCTGGCGATCCTGTCGGCGCTCGTGTACTCGGCGATCCGTCTCGAGCTCGTCCGCGATCGCGAGGATCGAGTGGACACGGAGCGCAAACGGCGCGTCCTCGCGGAGCGGGCGGACCTCGTGCTCGCGCTCGACGAGAGCCGCCGCGCCGAGCTCGAGGCGGTGGCCGCGCGCGAGGTCGCCGAGGCGAGGAACACGGCGAAGAGCGATTTCGTCGCGCGGATGAGCCACGAGATCCGCACGCCGATGACGTCGATCCTGGGCTACTCGGAGCGCCTCAGGGAGTCGGACATCCCCGAGCGCGAGCGCGCCGAAGCCGTCGAGACGATCCGCTTGAACGGCGAGTACTTGATGCAGCTCCTGAACGACATGCTCGACCTGTCGAAGATCGAGGCCGGACGGCTCGAGGTCGAGCGGGCGCCCTGCATGCTGTTCGATCTCTTGTTCGAAGTCCGCGCGGCGATGGAGGTGCGCGCGCACGCGAAGGGCCTGGGGTTCGAGTTCCAGTTCGCGAGCGCGATGCCGGAGACGATCGTGACGGACGTGATCCGGCTCAAGCAGATCCTGCTCAACTTGATCGGCAACGCGATCAAGTTCACCGAGGCCGGCAGCGTGTGCGTCACGTTCGACGTGACGCAGAGCGAGGGCTCGCCGGCGTGCCTGCGTTTCCGGGTCGCGGACACGGGCGTCGGGATGAGCGACGAGGAGCTCGCGCGCCTCTTCCAACCGTTCGTGCAGGCGGATCGCTCGACCGCGCGGCGGTTCGGCGGCACGGGCCTGGGCCTCTCGATCACGAAGACGCTCGTCGAGCTCCTGAGCGGGACGATCGAGGTCGAGAGCCATCCGGGCGTGGGCAGCACGTTCACGGTGGTGGTCGTTATCCGCACGGTCGATGGCGCGCCGAACATCCCGAAGAGCGAGATCGAGCGCCTGGCGCGGCGCGAGGCGTTCGACGACGAGTCGCTCGCGCTGCCGAGGCTCTCGTGCCGCGTCCTCGTCGTCGACGACAGTCCCGATCACCGTCGCCTGATGAGCTTCCTGCTCGGCCGCGCGGGTGCGGAGGTCGCGCTCGCGGAGAACGGGCACGCGGCGCTGCAGCGAGTCCTCCAGGGCCGCGTCGCGGGCAAGTCCTTCGACGTGATCCTGATGGACATGCACATGCCGGTGCTCGACGGCCGCGCGGCGACGCAGCGACTCCGATCGCTCGGCTACACGCTGCCGATCGTCGCGTTGACGGGAGACGCTTCGAGCAACGAAGCGCGGCGCGCCCTCGACGCCGGATGCGACGAGACCCTCGTGAAACCGGTCGACGTCGCGGAGCTGATCGCGAGCGTCGCAAGGCACGTCAAGAACGACACACCCATGGACACGAAGCGTTCTCCCTCTTTCGTGCCGCGCGATCCCGCGGCGGCGGATGACGAGCTGAATCGGCTCGTTCAGATGTTCCTCGACGACCTCCAGGGTGACGCGCACGAGATGCAGTCCGCGTTCGCGGCCGACGACTTGGAGTCCGTCGCGCGGCTCGCGCACCGGCTCAAGGGAACGGCGGGAAGCTACGGCTTCCCGGCGCTGACCGAGCAGGCCGCGAAGCTCGAGAGATCCGCGCGCGCGAAGAGCGCGCGCGGAGACGTCGAGCGAGAGCTCGCCGCGCTGGCGGATCTGTGCGCTGCGGCGCGCAGATCGAGCTGACAGCTTTCCTGCATGCCCGCGCTAGAATGGCGCGAGCATGCATGTGACGACACTGCCACTTCTCCTTGCAGTTGCATTGCTGCAAGGCCAGCCGTCAGAGCGAGCGCGGCCCAAGTTCTCACCCGTCAAGGGCACATCGATCGACAAGTCGGTCGATTTCGCGTGGAAGATGACGTCGACGTCGTACCGCACGACGATGAAGCAAGGACCAGGTCCGGGCACGACCCAGTCGACACCACCGGTCGAAGCGAGCTTGGCTGGTCAGATCCGCGTTTCCGACACTTATGCGGACGTTGCAAACGAGCGTGTCACTCAGTTGAAGCGGCTGCTTCGAGAAGTGAACTATTCACTGCATCAGGCGGCGCCGAAAGACGCTCGAACTCCAGACAACTCGTTCGACCGAAAGCCCAGCGCGTTGGAAGGACGCACGGTCGTGTTCGATTGGGTTGCAGAGCGGCAGGCGTACGGGTGCGCGGATCTCGATCCAGCCACGTCCAAGATCGACCCGTCCGTTCTCAGACAGGAAATGGATTTCGTTTTCGCACTACCCAGCAGTGCGGACAACCTCGACGAGTGGTCGATCGACGTCAATCACATCGGGAACCTGCTATTCCCGGGTGGTGACTTGTTTCCCGTGCGAAGCACGACGAAGCGTCCACCCGCAGGTACCAGCGGTGGAAACATTTGGTTCGGCCCCGCTTGGTTGAACATGCCGACGTGGCAATTGCTCGCGAACCCGACGGGGACCATCACGGCGAGCCTGAAAGGCCCACCGGGGAGTGACAGTCCTGAGCACGTCGTCACCATCTTTCTGACGGTGC
>CAZQHA010000124.1:9292-10586 GCA_964592795.1 uncultured Planctomycetaceae bacterium
GTGCACGTGGACTGCCGGTCTGACGTCTCCGAAACGATGCGACGCGCCATCGTGGATGCCTGCATACCGGAGGATCGAGATTACGAGTTCTCACAGACGGCCAATCTCAGTCTCAATGGCCACGGGGAGATCGTGTGGGATCTCGCGAGGAGCCGAGCTAGGTCGGTCCGATTGAGTCTCAACGCCATGGCATCGGACACAGCCAAACTCAGCCTCGTGGGGAAGAACAGCCAGGGCGTTCGAGTCCCGACCGAGATCTACTTTTCCACGGACTGGGGTGGGCCGGTCACGCTCGAGTTCAAGGCGGACGACTAGAACAGCGGGCGCCGAGCGTTTCGCGAGAGTATCAACGCAGTGCGAATCACTGCATGAATCGAAGTGCGCCCATCATTACCCGGCGCGTCCCCGTGTCCGTATCGCCGCACAAGGCAAACTTGACGTGGAGCGGGTTCGTCTTCACATCACTCGTGCTCAAGTAAACCGTTCCGCTGAATCGATCGATCCGTCCCTTCTTCACGTGCGGAAGCGGTCGGTCGGCATACCACTCTCCAGTGATTTTCGCGCGCGTGTCTCCAGACTCGTCGGTGTACAGCAGTAGCACGAGATTGGATCCTGAGCCGGAATTCCCTTTGATCTGGACCTCTGTGCCTTCAGGCACGAACGTCCGGGTAGCGTTCACGCGTTCGCCGTGCACGAGTGGGGTTACCCCGTCGTCATACCAGTTCTCGACGAACCGCATCGTTGCGAGCCGGATAGACACGTCTTGGGAGTCTTTCTGCCCGCTCCCTTCGGGCGTCGCTGGACGGCTTTCAGACTGTGCACCGCCTTGGCTCGCATGACTGGGAATCAGCGACGCGGTGATGAGTACCGTGCAGACTGGCAACCATCGCGACTTCCAAATGAGTCTGACGAGCGCCCTCGTGCTCGAAGATGCTGCAGACACGATCGTGTTCATGCGATCTCCTCTAGTCCGACGCGCGGCGGCACGCCTAGCTATGCCGCCGCTCAATCCGACTGGTTCGAAGGTTGAGACGTTCGTTCCACTCGCTTCGCGAGCGGACGCGCTGTTACTTCACTGCTGCGATGTCAGCGCGCCCGCTTCGCGTGGTCGTTCACGACCTGCGCGACGCACGACGTCAGCTTCTTGCCGGTCGGGATGTGCAGGAACTCGTTCGGTCCGTGCGCGTTCGAGTGCGGGCCGAGGACGCCCGTGATCAGGAACTGCGCCTTCGGGAACTTCTTCCCGAGCATCCCCATGAACGGGATCGAGCCGCCTTCGCCCATGTAGACCGCG
>CAZQHA010000125.1:0-10502 GCA_964592795.1 uncultured Planctomycetaceae bacterium
GGCGGAAGCGCTGCGACGGCTCGTCGAGCACGGCTGGCCCGGCAACGTGCGCGAGCTGCGCAACGCGATCGAGCGCGCTGCGTTGCTCGCGCCGGGCGGAACGATCGAGGCGGTGCACCTCTTCCCGAGCTCGACCGAGCCGGCCGCGATCGCGACCGACGCGATCGGCGATCGGCTCGTGTCGTCGCTCGCACCGTCGGATCGCTCGCTCGCGAGCATCGAGCGCGCGTGGATCCTGAAGGTTCTCGCGGACAGCTCCGGCAACCGCAGCCAGGCCGCGCGCGTGCTCGGCGTCAACCGGACGACGCTCTACAACAAGCTCAAGGCGTACGGGGTCGAGTAGCGCTCAGCGCACGTCGACGCGCTGCTCGCCGCGCGCGACGACGTTCACGGTGGCGAGCTCGTTCCAGCGCACTTCGCCGTCGACGACTTCGGGCTGCGAGATCGCTCCCCTGCCCGCGGGCACGAAGGGCAGTGCAAAGCGTCCCTCCGCGTCGGGCGTGAGCGGCAAGATGCACGCGGGATCGGCACCTTCGACCGACTTGTAGACGACTCTTTCGGTGTTCAGACCGGCGGCGATCGTTCCGGTCACCTTTCCCATCGCGAAGTCACTCGACCACTCGTTCAGCCCGGGGCGCAGCTCGAACTTCGATTCGATCTGCCCGCCGGACGCTTCCTCGGCGGGCGGACGGAACGCAAAGCGGACGAGCCCGGGATCGTCGAGCGTGATCGAGAACTCGCCGCGCGGGCCGACCGCCGTGCTCGGCAGCGGTCCCGCGACTGCGCGCGCGGTTCCGGGCCACACCGTGAGCAACCAGCCGCTCGCCGGCGCGCCGTTGACGAGGAGCTTGCCGCTCACCTCGCACGGCTCCCAATCGCGCAGGTCGACGTCGTGGCGTGTCGACTCGCCGTCGATCACGTCGCAGTTGAACGGAATCTTCGTTGGCTCGTCCGTCGAGGTGATCGCCATGCTGCCGACCCCCGCGCGCGCCTCGCCGTTCCCTCGCGCGACGTGCCAACGACCGGCGGTCACCTGGTCGAATCGAAATCGTCCGTCGGCGTCCGATCGCATGGTGCGCGGGCGTGCGTCTCCTCGGTTTATGGCGACAATCACGCCCGACGAGTCTCGTCCTGCCGGCATCAGCACGCGTCCTTCGATCGCTCCTCCGCGAGAGAGGACGATCTCGAGTTCGTCCGCATTGCCGCGCACGCCGAGCTCGAGCGGACCGACGTCTCGCGGTGCGAAGCCCTCGGACTCCGCGCGCACGACGAAGGTCCCACTCTGGCGAAGTCGGAGCGCAAAGCGGCCATCGGCTCTCGTAGTCACTTGGTCGAGCGCGCGAGGCGATAACAGAGACAGATAGCCCTGGTGGACGATGCGCTGGCCGCTCGGCACTTCGTAGAGCTCGACGCTCGCGCCGCCGATGGGCTCGCCGTCGAACATCACGCGACCCAGGACGCACGGTGCGGGCACGAGATCGAACTCGACCGACTTCGGAGGTTGGCTCGGATCGAACGGACCTTGTCGCGCGATCTCGAAGCCGCGCGCGTCGATCTCGACGAAGAAGGGCTCCGTCGGCGTCCGGACTCGACCTGCGTCCCCGCGCGTCACGATCACGTCCTTCTCCGTCTCACGCGTGGCGAGTTCGAAGTCCTCGACCGTCGTTCCCTCCGAACGCGCGACCACGTCGATCCACTCGGAGTCGACGAAGCGCAGCTCCACGTCGCGCGAGCCCGGCGCGACGCCCGCGACCGAAACCCGCGGCCACCGATCTCGCTCGTCGTACGCCGTGAAGTCGTACGTCGCGTTCGGAACGGTCTCGAGGTCGAGGTAGCCGTTCTCGTCTACGGCGCGACCGAACCCCCGAGTCCCGAAGGCGGCGCGTTCGACGAGCTGCACCCACGCGCCCGGCACCGGCGCGCCGCTCGGGTCTTGCACGACGAGCGTGATCCGGTCGACCTTCTCGGCCGGCTGCAGGACGAGCTCGATCTCCTCGGTGTCGACGTTCGCCCGCACTTCGATCGGCGGCGAGACGCCGAAGCGCGTCTTCGGCGCCGAGGCCCACACGCGACGCATGCCGACCGCGACGTCTTCGATATGGAAACGACCTGCCGTGTCGGTGCGTACGGCGGGAGCGCGGACCTGTTTCTGTGGACCCAGCCGCTGCGCCGCACCCTGATCGCCCCAGAGGTCCGGATCGGTTACGACGACGCTCGCGTCCGCGAATGGGTTTCCGTTCGCATCGACGACGCGTCCTCGGATCGCGCCGCCCGCGCTGAGGATCAGATCGCCGAGATGTGCGGTCTCTCCACGCGGAACGATCGCTTTCACGAAGTGCGTTCCGTAGCCCCGCGCCTCGACGCGGAAGACGCGCGGCTCGGTATCCACTGGCGGGCAATCGAGCGTGAACGTCCCGTCGCGTCGCGATTCGGCGACGCGACCGTCGCGCGCGAGCAGCGGCGACGGCAATTCGTTGTTCGCGATGAGCGCACCCACGATCGGGATGAGCGCTTCGTCGATGCAGCGACCTTCGATCCAACCGATCGGCGCCGTCACTTCGGGTCCAGGGGTGGAAACGCTCGCGACCGGCACGGCCGCGCGACTCGTCGCTTCGTGCTGCGCCACCGGTTCGTGGACGACGGTGATCGGAGGTTCGTCCGCCGTGAGCTGTGCAGCCATCGTCGCGTGAGCGCTCTCCGCCCGGGCCGGCTCGTCGCTTGCCGCATGCCGCCACACGCCCCAGCCGATTGCGAGAACGACGGCACCCGCCGCGATCACTTGCGTCGACACCTTCATCGCAAGCACTCCTTCCATCACTTCCATCGGACTGAACGGCACCGGCGGCAGACCGCGGCACAGCGGGAGCAGCGCGAGCCGCCACGTGATCCCGTCGCGACTCGAGCGGCGGTCGAGCCGCTCGCGCAGCTCGGCGAGCCCGCGCTGCAGGCGCCAGCGCACCGTCGGCGCGGGCACTCCCGTCGCTCGCGCGATGCGCGCGGCGGACCAGCGGTCGAAGTAGCGCCGGATCAGCGCGGTGCGGAACGGCTCGGCGATCGCCGCGAGCTCTTCGACGAGCGCCCGCTGCACTTCGAGCCGCTCGCTCGCGTCGTCCTGCGCGGCGGACGCTTCGCCGCGGGCCGCCTCGCGCTCCCCGCGATCGCGCGTCGCCGCGCTCCGGAAGCTCTTGCGCGCCAGGTTCAGCGTGACGCGCGAGAGCCACGGCCGCAGCGGTCCGCGGATCGCGTGCTCGGAGCGCAGCGCGGCGAGCGCGACGTCCTGCGCGAGGTCGTCCGCCGACGCGCCGTCGCGCACGAGACCTCGCGCGAGGCGGCGCACCCACTCCGCGTGGAGCGGGAGCTCTTCCCTTATGGATCGGATGGGGTCGGCGGCCACGGGGTTCGACATGGGAGTTCCCCCGGGAGGCTCTCGTGATGGAGCCGACCGAAAAAAACACGGCCTGGAGGCGCTCCCATTGTGGCGGCGCCCTTCGAACTCGGCACCGAAGGCCGGTTTCGATCCGGTTTGGCTCCGGTCACGGCCCGCGCGAGGAAAAAACTGCCCGTTTTCGCCGGCAGGTCATCAAGCGTTTCGCCCCGACCGGACGAAACACAGGGCCGGAAGCGCTTTCACGCATTCGCTTCCGGCCCACATGCAAACAACGACGATCACGATCGGCGCTCGCGCGCACGGCTTCGACGACGAACTCTCGGACGCGATCGCGAGCGGCATCTGCGTGCCGCTCTCCGCGCTGCGCGCCTCGATGGAGTCGCTGGCACGCGGCTTGGATGCCGCCGATCCGCGCGCCTCGCTGCTCTCCAGCGCGCTGGACGAAGTCGTCCGCATGGGAAGAAACGTCCAGGCGCTGCTCGACATCGCGCTGCCTCCGCCGCTGCGGCCGCTCGACTGCACGCTGGAAGAGATCGCGCAGGCCGCGCTGCAGGCGATCGCCCCGGCGCAGCGCGCGCGCGTGCTGCTCGCCGTCGAGTCGGGACGCGAGCGCGTCTTCATCGACGGTCCGTGTCTCTCGAGCTCGCTCTCGCACCTCATCGAGGCCGGGCTCGCCGAGACGAGCCATCCCGTGCTCGTCAGCGCGCGCACCGCGGGCGGCCGCTCGATGTTCAGCGTCGTGTACGTCGCGCGCGGCGCGTCGCCGGCGGCGCCGCGCCTCGGCACCGAGCTCGCGCGCCGCCAGATCGAGCGCATGGGCGGCGAGCTGTCGCAACACCGCACGCAGAACGACCAGGTCATGTGGATCGTGCGCTTGCCGTGCGGCCGCGCGCAGGAGGCCGCGTGAGCGATCGCGCTCTGTCGATCCTCGTCGTCGACGGCGAGCGGACGATCGCGGTCTCGATCGCGTCCCTCTTGACGCGTCGCGGTCACGCCGTCGCGATCGCCGCGAGCAACGAGGAAGCGCTCGAGCACGGGGCGCCCGACGTGCTCGTCGCCGACGTGACGCAGAGCGGTCTCTCGGGCATCGAGCTCCTCGCCGCCTTCCGAGCGCGCGGAGCGGCGCCGCGCACGATCTTCCTCAGCGGACGCCCGACGGTCGAGCTGTGCCGGCGCGCGCTGCTCCTGGGCGGCAGCGAGTTCCTGACGAAGCCGTTCCGGCTCGACGAGCTCGTGCGCGCGGTCGAGGGTGCAGCGCCGGCGGCCGCGCTTCCCACGCCGAGCCCGAGCGAGCGCGACGGTCAGTGGCGCTTCGAGCGCACGTACACGTCGACGCCCTTGTGCGTCGAGCGCGCGGCCCGCGATCTCACGGTCTTCGCGCTGCGCTGCGGGATCGGTCCGGCGGCACGCGCGCGCGTCGCCAGCGCGACCAGCGAGCTCGTCGACAACGCGCGCCGGCACGGTTACGCGAACGCCACCGGTCCGATCCACGTGCGCGCCGAGAGCGACGGCCGCGAGATCCGCGTCGACGTTCGAGACGAAGGCCGCGGCTTCGAGCCCGCGATCCTCGCGGACGCGACGGACGACGGTCTCGCGCGCGCGATGTCGCTCTGCGAGGACTTCGAGATCCACAGCAGCCCGGGCGAAGGTACGAGCGCGACGCTCCACTTCACGGTGTTCCGCGTCGATTTCGACGAGGACCAATCGATCGATCTCACCGAGCTCGACTTCCTCACGCCCGATCTCTCGCGCCGCGTGATGCACGCGCTGCGCAAGCCCGACACGAAGGACCTCTTCCAGCTGTCGCCCGCGCTCGCGGTCGTCGTCGGCCGGCTCCTCGCCGGTCCCGATCGGCGCCGCAGCGTCGAGACGGCTCTGTGGAGCTGAGCGATGGGCCTGGACGACTTCGACTCCATCCCGCCGTCGCTGCGTCCGATCGGTCCGGACGACGAGGACCTCTTCAATTTCCCGTCGGTGGATGCGAGCGGACAGCCGGCGCCCACGCCTCCGGCGCCTACGCCACCGTCCGCGGCTCCCGCTCCGATCGCGGCGCGCGCCCCGATCGCCATACCCGCGCCGGAGCCCGTTCCGAGTACGCCGGTGGTACCGCCGCGCGCCGCGCCAATTCCGGCGCCGGCGCCGGTGACGGCCGAGCCTTCGGTCGCCGCTCCCTTCCCGAGCGCGAAGCCGATCGCACGCAAATCGGCGCTGAGGTCGGTCGAAGTCCGACACGTACCGGCATCCACGGCGCCGGAAGAAGCGGCCGCCGACGAACAAGAACTGCCGCCGGAGCCCGAGCGCGCTCGACGCGTGAGAGTGCGGCGGCCGCGCGTCGCTTGGCTCGTGTCCGGCGTGCTCGTGCTCAACGTCGTCGGCTTCGCGCTCCTGTGGTGGAGCAACCGCTCGTACCGGAGCGGTCTCGAAGGCTTGCGCGACGACCTCGTCGTGTCGATGCACGACCTGCGGCGCGCCGCTTCGGACGCCGCGCCGTCGGTGCGCGCCGCCGATCCATCCGAACGCGAGCCGGTGCCGAGCGACGCGACCGAGCGCACGAGCTCCCCGACCGCGCCGCTCTCTCCGCACGAGGAGACGACGCTCCTCCTGGCGCAGCAGGAGATCGACGACGGCGAGCACGTCCAAGCGCGCAAGCGGCTCTACCGGCTGCTCGCGGTCGCCGACCGCATCGACGCCGAGCTCCGGCCGGGCATCGAGGCGCGCGCGATGTACCTCGTCGGCGACAGCTACCGCCGGCAAGCGGAAGCGCGACGGGAGGGACGCCCGTGATCTGCGCGGCGATCGTCCTCGCGGCGGCTTCGTTCGGCGGCTACGAGCTCCGCCTGCGCGAGCTCGACGGCGAGATCCTGTGCTCGCTGAACGCGAAGAGCGCCAGCGTGGACTCGATCCTGAAGGACATCGCGGAGCGGACGTCGCGCACGGTCACCGGCCTCGAAGGTCATGGCGCGCTCGACACGGTCACCGTTCTCCTGGAAGAGCGCCCGCTGAACCACGCGATCACGACGGTGCTCGGTTGCGCCGGTCTCCGCGCGCACGTCACGTCGGACTCGATCGACGTCGTGGCCGATCTCGGGCAGCGCGCGGGCGCCGACGAGCTCGACGTGCAGACCGAGGTCGCGTACTTGCGCGCGCTGAAGAACTTCCCCGAGGACGCCGGGGCCGCGCGCGCGGAGTTCACGCTGGCCGAGATCCAGGAACGACGCGGGAACGACGCGGCCGCGCTGTCGCACTACGAGAACGTCGCGCGCTCGAGCGTGGACAGCGAGCTCGCCCCCGACGCGATGCTCGCCGCCGGCACGATCCTGCAGCGCATGGGCGAATGGCACGAGGCGATGCGCCCGCTGAGCTCGCTCGCGAACCTGCAGGAGTTCCATCCGCACCAGCCCAAGGCGCGCCTCGAGATCGCGCGCTGCCTGACGTACACCGGGGACGCGCGGCAGGCGCTGTTCATGCTCGAGGCGCTCGAGCAGGTCTTCCCCTCTCGGTCGCCGAAGGAGCATCAAGCGCGACTCTACGTTCGAGCACGTGCGCTCAACGGGACCGATCAACATGCCGCGGCGCTGCGCGCGCTCGACGCCGCGGAGGCGCTCGGCGGCGATCCGCACGAGAACACGCAGGCGCTCGAGCTGCGCGCCGAGGCGCTCGAGCACTTCGACCGCCCCGCCGAAGCGGCGCGCGCCTGGCTGTCGTTCTCCGAGCACGCGCGCCCCGCAGACCGCCGCCGCGCGCTCGTGAACGCGGCGCGACTCGCGCTCGCCGCGCACGATTGGATCGCGGTCCTGATGATCGAGAAGCTCGCGCGCGGCTCCGGCGCGGAGGGCGACATCGCCGCGCATGCGCGCTCCGCGCGACAATCCCTCGGCCTCGAGACCGAGAACGCATCGGCGTTCGCGCCCGAGACCGAGCTCCTGCGCGCCGAGGAGCTCTTCGACGGGCGCCTCTACCGGCAAGCGGTGCAGGCGTGCGAGGCGCTCTACCGCACGCGCGAGCTCTTCGACGAGCCGCTCTTCACGCGCCTCGTGCTCGTGTACGCGCGCGCCCTCGACGCCGACCGCGGCGTCGACGCGGCGATCGGCGTGCTGCGCGCCGCGGTGCGATCGATGACGGACGTCGAGAACCGCAAGTCCGTGTACGTGCTCGCGGGCGAGCTCTACGAGAGCCACGAGCTCTTCGACGAAGCGATCGCCGCCTACGGAGGAACGCTGTGATGATGAAGTTCAGCCACGCGATCAACACGCTCGTCGCGAGCGTCCTCGTGCTGCCGGCGCTGACGCTGCAAGGAAGGCGCGAAGGCGGCTTGGAAGCGGCGCTCGCCGACACGGTGCGCGCTCTCGAGTTCCTGACCGGCCTCGAGCCCAAGGTGCAGGCCGAGCCGCGCACTTCGGTGCCGCTGCTGCGCGACGTCACCGAGTCGCCGCTCCCGGATCCGCGCGAGCGCGACGAGCGCCTCGTCGCCCTGCGCAACGAGGTCGCCCGCCTGCAGATGATCCACGACGATCTCGCGAACCGCGTGGAAGCCGCGCCGGGGACGAGCGCGCTCGCGATCGATCCGAACCAGCCGCCGGTCCCGGTCGCGCTGACGACGGGTCTCACCGACGCCGATCGCATCTCGATTTCCGGCACGCCCCCGCCACGGCCCGCACGCGGTCCTGTCGGGGAGACGATCGAGCCCGCCGGCTTCTGCGCCGACGCGGCGCGCCGTGGACAGGCGCTCTACCGCGCCGGCCGCTACCAGGAGTGCGCCGACTTCCTGAAGTCGATCGAGAACGACGTGCGCGCCACGTACTGGCTCGCGCGTGCGCAGGAGAAGCTCGGGCAGACCGAGGACGCGCTGCGCGGCTACCGCGCCGTCGCGGAGTCCAAGGAGGACGCGTCGCTCGCCGAGCGCGCCAACGCCGACGCCGAGTTCCTCGATTGGCAGCGCGAGTTCGCGAAGAAGCACGGCGCGAAGTCCAAGGGCGCGGAGGCGCGGCGCTGATGTCCCCGGCCGCGGTCCCCCACGACCTGTCGCGGATGGTCGAGTCGCTCTCGACGATCTCCGACCACCTCGTCGCGAGCTACGCCGCGCTCAGCGCTCGCGCGGAGCACGTCGAGACCGAGCTCGTCGCGGCGAACCAGGCGCTCGAGGAGAAGGTCGCCGAGCTCGACGCCGTCCGCGGGCACCTCGAGGCGATCCTCTCGGCGCTGCCCTCGGGCGTCGTCGTCCGCGATCGCGAGGGGCGCATCGTCCGCGTGAACCCCGCGGTGGGCGCGATCCTCGGAACGCAGGGCGCCGAGCTGATCGGCGAGCGCACGCACCCGCAGCTGCGCGGCGCGAAGGCCGACGGACAGAGCCGCGAGCTCGTGCGCGCCGACGGCCGGCGCGCCGTCGTCGCCGCGCGCTGGTCGCCGGTCTTGGGCGCGCGCGGCGAATCGCTCGGCTCGGTCGAGATCCTCGACGATCGCACCGAGCTCGCGCGGCTCACCGAGCGACTGCACGACCTCGACAAGATGGCCGCGCTCGGCAACATGGCCGGCGGCATCGCGCACGAGATCCGCAATCCGATGAACGCCATCGGAGGGTTCGCGGAGCTCCTGCGGCGCGAATTCGAGCCGAGCACGCGCGCGCACCGTTTCGCCGCGCGCATCTGCGAGGGCATCGCCGAGATCGACGCGATCATCGCGAACGTGCTCTCGTTCGCGAACCCCGAACGGCTGTGCCTCGAGACGGTCGACGCAAAGGAGCTCGTCCTCGACGCGATCCGCTCGGCGAAGCAGAGCTTGCCGGAGGACGCGCCGCAGGATCGCTGGAAGATCACCCACGACGCTCACGCGCCGAAGTTCCAAGGCGACCGCATCAAGGTGCGCCAGGCGCTGCGCAACCTGATCGCGAACGCGCTGCAGGCGCAGCCCGACGGCGGACGCGTCGACGTCCGGGTCGCGATCGAAAGCGGCGACGTCGTCCTGCGCGTCGAGGACGCCGGCCCGGGCGTTTCCGCCGAGCTGCGCGGCCGCATCCGCGAGCCGTTCTTCACCACGCGACCGAGCGGCACCGGCCTCGGACTCGCGCTCGTCCACACGATCGCAGAGCTGCACGGCGGTCGTTTCGAAGTCAGTGACCAACCTTCCACTTTCGGCGGAGCCCTGATGGTCTTCCGCTTTCCCTTCAACCCGGGCAACCCAGCCCACTAGGTTCCAACGATGTCCATCCAACGCATCCTGGTCGTCGACGACGACACCTTGAGCCGTGAGTTCCTTGTCGAAGCGATCACCGCCCTCGGGTACCAGCCGATCGAGGCCAAGAGCGGCAACGAAGCGCTCGAGCGCACCAAGACCGCGCAGCCCGACCTCGTGCTGACCGATCTGCGCATGCCCGGCGTCGACGGGATCGAGCTCGTCAAGAACCTGAAGAACCAGTTCCCCGAGCTGCCGACCGTCATGGTCACGGCGCAGGGCACGATCGAGTCGGCCGTGCAGGCGATGCGCAACGGCGCGTCGGACTTCCTCCTGAAGCCGACGTCGCCCGACGCGCTCGCCGCGGTGATCAACCGCATCGAGAAGACGACGCGCTTGATCCGCGAGAACCAGTACCTGCGCGCCGAGATCGTCGGCACCGCGCCGCCCAGCATGGTCGCGAAGAGCCCGACGATGCTCGAGATGCTGCGCACCGCGTCGCGCATCGCGCGCAGCAAGGGCACGGTCCTGATCACCGGCGAGAGCGGCACGGGCAAGGAGCGCGTCGCGCACTACATCCACCAGAACAGCCCGCGCTCGAACAGCCCCTTCATCCGCGTCAACTGCGCGGCGCTGTCCGAGCAGCTGCTCGAGTCGGAGCTCTTCGGCCACGAGCGCGGCGCGTTCACCGGGGCGCACAAGACGCGCGAGGGACGCTTCGAGCTCGCCGACGGCGGCACGCTGATGCTCGACGAGATCGGCGAGATCACCGCCAACCTGCAAGCGAAGCTCCTGCGCGTCCTGGAAGAGGAGGAGTTCGAGCGCGTCGGCGGCACCGCCACGCTCAAGGTCGACGTGCGCGTGATCGCGACGACGAACCGCGACCTCGAGGCCGAGGTCCGGGCCGGTCGCTTCCGCGAGGACCTCTACTACCGACTGCACGTCC
>CAZQHA010000126.1:0-10489 GCA_964592795.1 uncultured Planctomycetaceae bacterium
GGCGCGGCGCGGGAGCTGAGCGGCGCGGGAGCTGAGCGTCGCGCGAACCACCGTTGGGATCGCGCGCGCGAGGAACGCGCGCGCTCATTTGCCGCCCGCCGCCGCGCGGACGCGCTCGAGGTTTGCGCGCGCCGGCTCGTTCTTCGGATCGATGCGCAGCGCGCGCATGAACCGGTCGGCCGCGAAGTCGTAGCGGCCCGACTGCGCGTACGCGAGCCCGAGCTGGTTCAGCACCGTGACGTCGTTCGGCACGCGGCGCAGCGACTCCTCGTACAGTCGGATCGCCTCGTCCGCTCGCCCCTGCATCTGCCGCAGGACCCCCAAGCGCAGATACACGTTCTGGATGTCGGGGTTGCGGCTGAGCGCGGCGACGAACGACTCCGCCGCGGCGTCGTGCTTCTCCTGAGCCAGCAGCGCCTCGGCCAGCCCCAGGTGCGACGGCCACGCGTTCGGCTCGAGCGCCAGGGCCTTGCGGTATTGCTCCTCGGCTTCGCTCCAGCGCTGGAGGTACATCAACACGGTCGCGAGGTTGTGATACGCCTCGGAGTAGTCGGGACGCAGGCGGATCGACTCCTCGTGTCGCTCGATCGCGGCCTCGTGCTCGCCGGCATCGGCCAGCGCGACGCCGAGATTCGTCTGCGCGCGGGCGCTGTTCGGGAGCTTCTCGGCCGTGTCGGTCCAGATCGAGAGATTGCTCGCGTAGTCCTCGTTGCGCAGGTGCGTGCACCATCCGAGCGGTACGGCGAGCAGCATCGCGCCGACGGAAAGGATCGAGCGCTGATGCGCATTCCCGCGCAGACACCAGGCGACGCCGAGGACGACCAGCGTCAAGAGGGGCGCCAAAGGCAGGTACATGCGGTGCTCGGCGACGATGTCGAGCTTGAACGGAACGAAGCTCGAGCTCGGCGCGAGGACCATGAAGAACGTCGCGGCGGGAAACGCCCACGCGGCGCGCTTCCAGACGCCGCGCGCGATCAGCACGAGCACGAGCGCGATCGGGATGGCGTACGGCAGATAGCGCGCCGGCTCGACGAGCAGCGGCACTCCGTCGCCCACCATGCCGTAGTCGAAGATCAGCGGGCTGGGCCAGGCGACCAGGCGCAGGTAATGCAGCACGGCCCAGCACTGCGTCTTGACGTTGTCGATCGGCGCCACGGCGCTCGACGCCTCGATCGCGACCCTCAAGCGCACGGTGATGTACACGAGCGTCGCGAGGAAGATCCACGTCACCGCGAGAGCCGCGTAGACCTTGCCGCGCGCCTTCCACGCCGCGCGCCATCCGCCGGCGAGGAAGATCACGTCGTAGAGGTACGCGGCGACGGGCGCGCTGGCCATGATCTCCTTCGTCCCCATGCCCAGAAGGCAGGCGCCGACCGCGAGCGCGTACCAGCGCTTGGACGCGCCCGGCAGCGCGCCCCGGAGCATCGAGTAGAGGGTCAGCAGGTAGAAGAAGGCCGCCAGCGACTCGACGCGCTGCACGAGGAACGTCACGGCCTTCGTCTCGATCGGGTGGACGAGCCAGAGCAACGCGACCGCGAATGCGATCTCCCCCGCGGATGCGGCGAGCCGCGCCGCGAATTGCGGCAAGCGCAGCGTTCGCCGCACGAGGCCGAAGAGGAGCAGCGACGAGCCGACGTGGATCGCCAGGTTGAACGCGTGGTATCCGGCGACTTCGAGCCCGCCGAGCGCGTAGTTCAGCGCGAACGAGACCGTCGCGATCGGCCGGCCGGAGACGGTGATGTCCGCGCGCCCGCCGTAGTCGAACAGGTGCCAGATCGGCCAGAAGCGCCGGATGCGCGGATCGTCGACGATGCTCGGCACGTCGTCGAACAGGAATGGAACCGAGAAGCTGTTCGCGTACGCGAGCAGCCCGGCGACGAGCAGGATCCACGGCGCGAACCGCTCGACGACCGACGTGCGCGCGCCCTCCGACCGTGTCGGCGCCGCCGTCAACTCGTTCTGCTCGCGTCCATCGGTTCCCTCGTGCGCTCGCGTTAGGCTGGGCCGGCGATGCCCGGCGAACGACACGGATCAACCTACCACAGCGCGGCGGGGCTCGACTTCACGCTCCCGACGCTGCCGCGCGCCGCTCGGGCGGATCGGGTCCTCCTCGCGGACCCGCGCGAATTCGACGTCGCGTACGCGATCAACCCGCACATGAAGGACGCGCGGGGGAACTTGAAGCGCGTCGACCGCGAGCGAGCGCGCGCGCAATGTAAGTCGCTCGCTGACGCGTTCGAGCGGCTGCGCGTGCCGGTCCACGTGCTCGAGCCGCTCGCCGGGCATCCCGACCTCACGTTCTGCGCGAATCAGGTCCTCCCGCTGCCGCCGACGGTCGGCGGGGACGGCTGGGGCATCGTGCCGTCCAACATGGCGCACGCCGAGCGGCGCGGCGAGGTCGCTCACGTCGTCGGTTCGCTTCGAAAGCTCGGCCTGCGCATCGATCCACCGGTGTCGGCCGGCGCCTTCGAAGGCACCGGCGACGGCCTGTGGCACCCCGGGCGCCGGCTGTTGTGGGCGGGAGTCGGCACGCGATCCGTGCTCGGCGCGTGGACGGAGATCTCCGAGCGTTATCGGCTGCCCGTGGTCGTCGTGCGGCTGGGCGACGCCGACTTCTATCACCTCGACACGTGCCTCGCGTGGATCGACGAGCGCACGGCGATGTGGGTGCCGTCGGCATTCGACGACGCGGGGCGCGAGGTGATCCGCGCGCTCGCCGAACGATCGATCGAAGTCGACGACGACGAAGCGCGCACACGACTCGCCGCGAACGCGTACTCGCCGGATGGACGGAACGTCATCCTCCAGTCCGGCTGCACGAGGACGAACCGCGCGCTGGAGGCGGCCGGCTACCGCGTCGTCGAGGTCGACACGAGCGAGTTCCTGAAGTCGGGCGGATCGGTGTTCTGCCTCAAGCTGGCGTTCGCAGTTTGACCGGCTGCACGAGGTTTGGACTTGTGCCCGCGCGTGCCGCGCGAGCTGGTGGTACGTCGTCGAGAGACACGATCGCCGGTTACGGCCACATGATCCGAATACCGTTCGACCAATTTGTCGTCGCTGGATTACAAAAGCCTGCCGCGGCGTTGCGATAGAAGAGCTGGTAATAAGCCGGCTCCCCGGGTGATTGTGCGGTCTGGACCGAGACCGGATTCGTTTGCGCAGTATTTGGATAGGTCCAGTACCCCTGGGCTGCACCGAACGTCGCGGCGTGGTGAGCTCCGAAACGCACGAACTGACCGTCGACGCACCGGAGCCCATCGCCGGAAGCGATGCCCGCAGCTGTATTGGCGTTGCCCTTCAGCATCAAGCCAAAACCCACGTACACCGGGCTGATGAGCGCACTGAACGCGATCGTGTCGGGAACGGTCGTACCCGTCGCGCTGAGCAGCGCACCGTTCAGCTCCTGCGAGTTGGCGCAGCCGTGACCTAGAGCCGCGGGAGGACTCGGCACGGTGTCTGGCTGCGTGCACGGGCAAGGAGTGGGGTTTGAACCGTCACCGAAGCAGAACTTGGAGATCAAGCACGTGGCGTTCGCCAGCTCACTCACCTCAACCGACGTCAGCGCGCGATTGAACACCCACACCTCGTCGATTTGGCCAGGGAAGTTCTGGTTACAAGTTCCAGATCCTGCGATCAGCAGCGCCGAATCACTCGCTCCAGACAAGACATGGTTCGTCTGTGTGAGGACGAGGCAACCATTAAGGTAGACCTGGACCGTCAGCGCTCCGTCGTATGTTGCGGCGAAATGCGTCCACTCGTTGAACTGCAGCGGCACTCCTGTCGCAGCAATGCCGCCCTGTGAGGCAAACGAAAGCTCGTGCGATGAGTCTCGTGCAAGCTGGTAATTGATGTTCTGGACACCAACGCAACCCGCCCGCTTCCCGATCATGTGCACGACGGCGCCCGGCAACGCGGTCTGTTTGAACCAGAGTGCGATGGACATCGGCTGCGACTGGTCGAAGTCGAATGCAGGATGATCTGGGATCGAGACGAAACCGGTTCCGTCGAATGAAATCGCGGAAACGTTTCCTGCTACGGGAGCCGCGGCGGCGGACAGGCTGTACGGCCCGGTGATCGTTCCGTCGAATCCGCCGACATCGTCCTGCGCTGGAATGCTCGGATTGTCGAAACTCCAATGCGCGACTGCTCCGGGTAGAGATTGAGACCACGCGATCGATGATAGGATCAGGATTACGCCCCCTTGGACGGCTCGATGGCCAATGTGATGATCGAAGACCAGCACACGGTCACAGACTCGAGTGGGAAGGATCATGACGAGACCTTTCATTGATGACGCTTCTTGATTCGCACGACACTGACAACCTACTTGCCTCGCGGCGGTGGTCGAACGTGTACCGACTCCCATCTACTGTCCAGTGATAGATTGTTGTCACGCAGGTACTGTGACCATGAGTTACCTGCGTCTAAGCTCGGCAGGTGCAGCCAATGCCCGTGGTAGCGCGCGGGCGACCTGGACGTAAAGGCTAGCTATCTTGGCAAGCACCTATCAGGGCGCCCAGGAAATCTGCACACCATTGGAGGTATTTAGGGTTGCTGGCGTGCAGAACGCGACTGCGTTCCTATATGCCGCTTGGTAGTGAAGCGTTTGAGAGGCTGCGGCGAGGTCAGCTACACCCGCGACTCCCGCTAGCGTGTTGGTACCGCCCATCGTCGCGATGCGGCCCAAACGTATCACCGTACCGCCCACACACTCGAGGCCGTCGAAGCCTGGCGACAATGAACCCAGACCGTTGTTGATCGACGTCGTGCCCTGGAAGAAGATCGTGTAGCTTCCCGCGAGCATTCCCTCAGACTTCAACCCCAGCTCGTTCGCGGTGACGCTGACACTCGGACCAGGGAGTCCGCTTGAGTTCACCGCCGTCAGCAAGCATCCGATGTTCCCGGGTCTCGAGTTCTTGCAACCGCGACCGGCTGCACCGGTATTGCTGCACGGACACTGGATCCCGCATCCATCACCGAAGCAGAACGGTGCGATGGGATTCGAGTTGATCACGTGACACTTGCCGGCGCTTCCGGCCGCGAAGATCGCGTGGATCTCCGCAGTCGACAAGGCACGCCGGTACATCGTCATCTCATCCAGTCGGCCGTTCATGAACCCACCCCAGAACTCGAGAGCTCGACCGATCGTCAGCGGCGAATCTGCGTCGGCGATCGTGGCCACATTGGTCCCCACCGCGCTGACGACCCCGTCGACGAAGATCGTGTACTGCGTGCTGCAACGCGTTACCGCCAGGTGGTACCAGCGGTTCGTCTCCGGTGAGAAGGACGCGATCGGCGAGAAGATCGGTCCCGTAACGGGGTCGTTCGTATGGAACTCCAGGCTGCCGGGGGCCAATGCGAGAAACCACTTGTCGACCGAAAACGGTCCTTCGTCGCTGCTGATGAAGACGTCTCCCGGTTGACCCGTGCTCCCGTGGGCCGGCGTGTCGAAGTTGGCCCAGAACTCGATAGTGAAGGCGCCGGCTCCGAACGCCCACAGCTCTTTGTCGGGCACTTCGACGTAGTCGTCGATGCCGTCGAAGCGCAGCGATCCGTTGACCATGCCCGCACTCGGAGTTGGGCCGTTGAGATGGACACCGTCATTGCTGCCGACGATGTCCTCGCTCGTGGTTCCGCTCGTTTCGTCGAACGTCCACCACGCGATCATGTCGTTCGACGGAATGAGGCACGACTGTGCGGCAGCCAGATCCATCGTGCTGAACGTGACGATGACGACCAGAGCTCCGCGCTGGACTCCGATAAGGGCTCTCGTGTTCATGATGCTCGCTCCTTTGCTTCCACTATTGCTTGGCAATTAGGGCCTCCAAGCGACGCGGAGGCCGTTCGTGAGATTGAATGTGGCTGGCGTGCAGAAAGTCGGGTTCGCGTTCCGGTACCACGCCTGGTAGAAGCGCGTTCCTCCCTCGGCCGGCACTCCTCCCACGTTGGAGATCGCGGGATCGCCCGTGTTCCCGTAGCCGAAAGTCATGTTGCCGATGATGTGGCGCAAGCCCAGACGGAGAATTACGCCCCCCACGCAGCCCAGGCCGTCACCGGAATGTGCGCCGATGCCGGCGTTGTTCGGCGAAGTCCCTTGAATGAACAGGACGAACGTGCCCTGCGGCGGCAATCCGGAAGGGACCAGCGCGACTGTGTCGCTAGACGTCGACGGATTGCCCACGCCGTTGAGTTGGCCGCCATTGCCCGCGGAATTCAGGCAGCCCCCGCCGACCGGGCCGCTCTGGCTCGGACCGCAAGGACATTCCGCTCCCGTGCCGTCTCCGAAACAGAACCGCGTGAAGTCCGACTGAGTCGGGCAGCTCGGGAGGATGAACTGTACCGTGAATTGATAGCCGCCGGCGTTGTCCACGCCCCACTCCGAGATGAGCAGCTTGTAGGTGCCTGTCATCGCGAGTGTGACGCTAAACGAGAAGGAACAGGTCGTGTAGTACGGCGACGCGCACGCGGAGGTCGGCAGGGTCACCAACGCGTTCGACGGATCGAGGAGTTCGAGCGCGGGATCGAGATCGTTGCTCAATCCCTGCACGTTCACTTGGATGAGCGCACCAGCGACACCTTCGAACTCGAAGGAGTCCATATCCGGACCGACCTGGAGTTGATCGATGACAGTGGCGTAGCACTGGACGACTTCGCCAATCGTCCTGGGGAGTCGCTCCAGCCCCATGGTGTACGAGCCAGCATTGTCGCTGCCCGCATCCGACACGACGATCGTGTAGGTGCCGTTCGTAGGCAGCGTCGCCTCCGCGATCAAGGAGCAGGTCGTGTAGTACGGCGACGAGCAGTAAGTGCCTCCGGGAATCACCTCCGCGCTCGGTCCGTAGAACTGAACATACGCGTCCAGGTCGTTCGACGTACCATGGATGAGGACGCGGATCTTCTCGCCCGCTAGCCCCTCGAACACAAACGTATCGATGTCAGTCGCTGGGCTGATCGCGGCGTCAGTCGTGTGGTCGCCGTACTGGAGGTGACACGGTTCGACGCCCTCGACGCTCGCTACTGTCGATTCGGGTTGCTCCGCAGCCGCTCGACTCACGAGCACGCACGGGATCGACGCTACGAAGACGGGGAGCGGGAGGGCGCGAAGCCAAGAGTTCTTCATCGGGGTTTCCTCGGACAGGGAGGTCGAGAGTTTTGTCGGGCTAGCGCGGTGGAATCTCCGCACCGACCACCCACGCGACGAATCGGCCTCCGGCGCGCAGCGATTCTTGGAAAACTCCCCGGGCACGCGAGCCTCACGCTGTCCGCCGATCGTCCGAGCGGCCTCCGTCGCGCTCTCTCCCCGATGCCTGATCACGGCTACACTGGCGCCCGGGTTCTCGCGGGCGAGACTCGCGCTTACGCCGACGACCTGGGAGGAGAGGCTCGATTGTTCAGCGATCCAGAGGACGCACCCACACCTCATTCCGCAACCGGCAGACCGGAGCCGGAACCTGCCCCGACACTCTTTGGAGGACTGGACGACGCCATCTACAAGGAACTCCGTCGTTTGGCGGCGTGGCATCTCGGCGACAACGCGCGACACCACACCCTGCGCCCCACCGCACTCGTCAACGAGGCGATGATCCGGATGGCCGGGCAGGGAGAAGACGTTCGCAGCGACCCAGTGCGGTTCAAGGCCACGGCGGCGCTCATGCTGTGGCGCGTGCTTCAGGATTACGACAAGAGCAAGCGCGCGGTCTCACACGGCGGCGCGGCCAGGCATGTTGAGCTGGAGGAGGAGGTCGCTACGAAGACTGCGCTGGGCCCAGAGGTTCAGGCTCTCCGCGACGCGCTCTCCCAACTCCACCAGGTGAATGCCCGAGTAGGGCAAGTGATCGTCCTACGTTTTTTCGGTGGCCTCACCGTCGAGGAGACCGCAGAGAAGCTCGAACTCAGTCGGCGGCAGGTCGAGCACGACTCGAAGTTCGGCAAGGGTTGGCTTCGCCGCGAACTGGGCGGTCTCGATGCACTGCAATGATCGCGAGTGGACGCGTTCCCAGCCGAGCAGCCCGCAGCAGAAATCTCGAAATCGTGGTGATCGCGCGCTCGGTTCCGTCGCGTGATTGAGGGCCCCCCTGCTCCGAGGAACACCCAACCGAGCCGCTCACGTTGGAAGCGAGACTCCATGGTCGATACTGACGCCGATCGGCTGCAGGACCTCGTCCTGCGTGGAAGCGAGCTCCCGCCCGAGGAGCTAGCGCGTTTCCTTGACAGAGAATGCGGCGAAGACGGGCCACTGCGCGCCGAGGTGGAGTCGCTGGTTCCTCATTGCCGCGGCGAGTCCGGTGAGTTCGATCGTCCAATCCTGGGGGACACGGAAGACGAACTCGATCTCGCGGCTCCAGGCGATCGATTCGGGCCCTACGTGATCGTGCGCGCGCTGGGCCGCGGGGCGATGGGAGTCGTCTACCTCGCCGAGAGTGAGAATCCACGCGGTCGGTTCGCGCTGAAGGTCTTGCACCCTGCGCTCTCGTACGGAAAGAGCCTGCTGCGCTTCCATCAGGAAGCCCGGCTGCAAGCGCGGCTCGAACACGCCGGGATCGCGCGGTTTTACTCCGTGAGCAGCGCGGCCACGGCGAACGGAACGCGGCACTTCCTCGTCATGGAATACGTCGACGGCGTTCCGCTCGACGTTCATGTGCGAGAGCGCACTCCGGACCGCCGCGCGGTCGTTGGGTTGCTGATCCAGATCTGCCATGCGGTCGAGCACGCACACCAAAAGCTCGTGATCCATCGCGATCTGAAACCCAGCAACATTCTCGTCGATGTCGCCGGCAACGTCCGCGTCGTCGATTTCGGCATCGGACGCGCGTTAGACGAGGAGATTCAACTCACTAGTCTGTCCGGCAGTCGTGCGCGTATCCCGGGCACGCTCGCTTACATGAGTCCCGAACAGGTGTCGGGCGCGAGAAGCGCCGTCGATACGCGATCGGACATCTACGCGCTCGGAATCGTGATGTACGAGATTCTGGCCCAGAAGCCGGCCTTCGACTGCGAGCACCTCTCGCTGCCGGAAGCCATGCGCCGGATCGTGCAGGAGGATCCGCGACGGCTCGGCACGATCGATCGATCGCTCTCGGGCGACTTGGAGACGATCGTCGCCGCTGCGATCGACAAGGATCCGGCTCGCCGCTATCCGAGCGCATCGGCGCTCGCGCTCGACCTACAGCGATATCTCGCGGATGAACCGGTCACCGCTCGGCGCGCGAGTCGCGTGTACCGCCTCCGCAAGTTCGCAGCGCGCAATCGTGTGTTGGTCGCAAGCATGGCGATGGTGCTCGCAGCGCTGACGCTGGGGGTCGTCGGCACGACGTTTCAAGCCATGCGCGCCGAACGGCAAGCGGCACGAGCACTGCGAATGAAGGAGTTCCTGCGCGAAACCCTGCTGGGAGATGACATCGACGCGCAAGTAAGAGAGGCGTCGGCCAGTCATCAACTCGGCTTGAGCGAGTCAGAGCCGAGCAGCGCGGAACGCAAGCTGAGCGACCTGCTAGACGACAGTGCTCGGCTGATCGAGCGGGCATTCGACGACGACAAAGATCTAGCGAGTGAGATCGCCGATACGATCGGGCGCGCGTATTCGAACAACGGGCTGTTCGATCGTGCAGAACCTCTGATTCGAAGAGCGCTCAACTGGCGGCAGAACGAGTTTGGCCCGGAACACCCCACGACCCTAGAGACGTTCGACTACCTGGCCATGCTGTGCTTTCGTCAAGCACGCGTCTCGGAAGCCGAGCGAATGTTCCGTGAAGTTTCCGACGTGCGACGCCGCACCATCGGCGAAGGCGATGCATCCACCTTGTGGTCGAGAAGCTGGCTGGCGTTGTCGCTCGAGGAGCTTGGGCATCTAGACGAAGCCGAAGCCATACACCAAGAAGTGCTTCAACGCAGACTCGGGGTCTTGGGTGAACGAGATCCGCTGACCCTGACGAGCTTGGCGAGTCTTTCAAAGGTCCAAAAGCTGCGCGGACATCCGAATGAGGCTGAGGCGGGCTATCGACGTGCTCTCGCGCTGCAGCTCGAGATCCGAGGGCCACTTCACCCGGATACGCTGATCACGAAGAACAATCTCGCGTCGCTGCTGCTCGAGTCCGGACGACTCGCGGAGGCAGAACTCTTGCTCGAGGACGTCGTGGCGGGATTCGGCAGGATCTATGGTCCGGAGCACATCGACACGGTTGCCGCAAGGCGCAACCTCGACGCGGTGCGCTCGGTAGCAGGGAAACCCGGTGAGCCGGTTGCACTCCCAACTTCGAGTGTCGACGACACTCCCGCGACATCCGTCTCATCGCTCGCCATCGAGTCCATCGCTGCACATGGCGCATACCAGGACGGTGACTACGTCGAGTCCGCGCGGCTCTATCGACGAATCGCCGATGGATTCTCGTCGATGCTGGGCGCGAACAATCAGAAAACCCTCATTGTTCAGAACAACCTAGCGGCCGTCCTCGAGAAGCTCGGTCGTGACGACGAAGCGCGCCACCTGCTC
>CAZQHA010000127.1:0-10476 GCA_964592795.1 uncultured Planctomycetaceae bacterium
AGTCGCGCGGCGCGGCGACGAAGGCCTGACGCTCAGAACGGCGAGTTCGTCGCCGGCGGCTGCGGCACCTGCGGCGGCTTGAACGGCGGCGGCGGCGGCTTCGGCGGAGGCGCGCCGCGCTCGAACCGCAGCCGCTCCTCCCGCTCGTGCTCGCGCTCGTCGCACACCCGCTCGCGCATCAGGCGGCCGACCTTGAACTTGACGACGCGCTTCGCGGGCACGGACACCTTCTCGAGCGTGCGCGGGTTCTGAGCGCGCCGGGCGGCCCGCTCGCGGACCTCGAACACGCCGAACTCGCGGAACTCCAAGCGGTTGCCGACGACGAGCTCCTCGATGATCTCGTCCAGGAAGCGCTGGAGGATGTCCTTGACGACCACCTTCGTCTGACCGGTCTGGTCGGCGATGCGGTTCACGAGTTCCTTCTTGGTGATCGTCAGCGGCTCGGAGCTCATGGCGGGTCGTCCCGGCCCCACAGCGGGGGGCTCGTGCCTCCTGGACCGGGTCGGGTCGGAGAGTATCGAACTGCAATATCCGCCGGTCAAGTAAGAACTTGTGACCGCTTTACTCACCCCGGCGATGAGCCGCGCTCCTCGAGAACGAACGTGACCGGCCCGTCGTTGACGAGCTCGACCTGCATGCGCGCTCCGAAGCGACCGGTTCGCGTCGGAACGCCCAGTTCGGCGAGCGCCGCGACGAACGCCTCGTAGAGCGGGATCGCCTCGGCCGCGGGCGCGGCCGCGTCGAACGAGGGCCGCCGTCCTCTCTGACCCGGCGATCGGTCGTCGACCGCGAGCGTGAACTGGCTGACCACGAGCGCGGCGAGGCGGTCGTCGATCAGGCTGCGGTTCATGCGCCCCTCCGCGTCCGCGAAGATTCGAAAGCGCGCGATCCGAGACGCCAGACGCCGCGAATCCTCCACCGTGTCGCCGCGCACGACGCCGAGCAGGATCAGGAGGCCGGACTCGATCGCGCCCAGCTCCTCGCGATCGCACGTGACGCGCGTCCAGGCCGCTTCCGCCGCGACCGGATCGTCGAGCCAGTTGTCGTAGAGCATCGCCTGCTGGACGACGGGCAGGATCTCGCCCGGCGCGACCGCCTCCGCGCGCTTCGCGGACTCGAGCGCGGCGTCGAAGTCGCCGAGCGCTTGCTCCGTCGACGCGGCGACGGACAACTGGCGGCCGGATTCGCCGCCCGCTTCGTCGAGCTCCTGGAGCAGCTTCTGCGCGCGGTCGGCGTCACCGCTCAGCACGGACAAGATCGCGAGATCCAGCTCGGCTCCGCGGACGAGCCGCTCGTCGAGGCGCAAGTCGCCGCGCGCGCGAGAGAGCCAGTTCTCGAGCGCCGCGATCGCCTCGCCGACGTTGCCGCCTTGCGCGAGCATCCACGCCTCGAGCCAGCGCGTCGGCAGATGCCCGGGATCCGCCTCGTGCGCGCGCGCGACCCAGACGCGCACCTGCGCCCAGTCGCCCGCGCGCGCCGCGAGGTACGCGCGGCCGTAGTGGATCCACGCGCAGTCCGCGTCGAGCTCCTCGGCGCGATCGAGGAGCAGCATCGCCGCGGTCGCATCGGGCTCCAGGCGCGCCGCCAGCACGAAGTTCGCGACCGACGGCTCCGCGAGCGCGACGCGCCGATATCTCTCGCGCAACGCGGCGTACGCTTCGTTCTCGCCGGCGTCGGAAGCGGCCGGCGAAGACGGCGGTTCGGCCTCCGGCGCGAGCGCGAGCTCGGCCTCCTGAAGCCAGACGCCGACGACGATCTGGTCCGGCAGCCGCGCACGAAGCTCGCCGAGCGCGTCGCGCGCGGCCTCCATCCGCCCGGCTTGCATGTCGCGTCGCGCGGCGTCGAAGGTGAGTCGATCGGCGGGCGAGAACGCGTCGAACGGCGAGCGAGAGTCGGGGATCGGACGAGGACCTGGGGCGCCGCACGCGGCCCACGCGATGCACAGCGCGATCGCGCACGCCCTGGAGAGGCTCACCGATCGATCTGTCCGACGAAGCGCAGCGAGTCGGCGCGCTGCTCCTCGGACGTGGACTTGTCGTTGAAGTACGCGTCGCCGGCGGCCAGCACGACGAGATCGACGGGACCCGGCCGCTCCAGCACGACGAGCTTCTTCAGGGCCACGATGGTCAGGTTGTCGAGCTGTGCTTGGATCTCGACCGGTCCGATGCCTTCCTTGGCCGTGATCTGCTGTAGGTAGCCCGCCGGAACCGTCTTCTCGCTGCGCTCGTGGATCTCGGGATTCGAGGGCGTCGCGAGATGCTCGAGCAAGCCGACGGGTCCCTCGATCCGCACCTGATCGGCGACGAGCACCGCGGGCTTCATGAACCGATCGGTCCAGGGCGTCTTCTTCGCGATGACGTCGGACGGCGGCGGCGCGTTCGGATCCGGCGCCGGGGCGTAGCGCGACGCGACGTCGTTCCTGGAGTCGGGAGCGCCGCACGCGGCCAGCAGGACGGCGATGACGGCACAACTACGAAGATTCATGGGGCCCCTCCGCTTCGCTCGACCGTTCCCTTGTGCCACTTTGCGGTGGGCGAGTCCACCGCTCACCGCAGGCCGCAGGCGGCGAGGGCGCGATCCCGCGTGGCGCGAGCGCGCACCGCGGCGCGTTCCGCGCCCCGCGCGAGACATCGATCGACCTCCGCCGGATCGGCGAGGAGCTCGGCCCGGCGCGCGCGCGCCGGCGCGAACCACGCCTCCATCGCGTCGGCGATCGCGACCTTGAGGTGGCCGTACCCCGGCGCGCCCGGCCCGCCGCGGCGGATCTTCTCCTCCCATTCGCGGAGCTCGGCGGCCGGGAGGAAGAGCTCGAGGAAGCGGAACAAGAGGAGCTGCGACGGATCCTTCGCCTCCTCGGGCGGCCGGCTATCCGTCACGATGCGATTCAGCGCCTGCCTGAGCGGCTTTCCGGACTCGAAGATCCAGACGTCGTTGCCGTACGACTTGCTCATCTTCTCGCCGTCCAGGCCGGGAACTTTCGCCAGGCCTTCCTCGCGCGGAACGATCGCCTCGGGCCGCCGGAACACGGGACCGAACGCGGCGTTGAACGACTGCGCCATGTCCTGCGCCATCTCGACGTGCTGGATCTGGTCCTTGCCGACGGGCACCTGATCGCTGTCGTACGCGAGGATGTCGGCCGCCATCAGGATCGGGTACGTGAAGAGGCCGACGTTCGGCTTGATCCCGTGCGCGATCTTGTCCTTGTAGGAGTGCGCGCGCTCGAGCAGCCCCATGCCGGTGACGCACGCGAGGAGCCACGCGATCTCGGTCACCTCCTTCACGTCGCTCTGCCGGAACAGCACCGCGCGCGACGTGTCGAGCCCGAGAGAAAGGTACGTGATCGCGACGTCGCGCACGGCGTCGCGCAGCTTCTGCGGATCGCGGCTCGACGTCAGCGCGTGGTAGTCGGCGATGAAGTAGAAGCACTCGACGCCGGTGTTCGCGAGCTCGATGTGCTGCCGGATCGCGCCGAAATAGTTGCCGAGGTGCGGGCGACCGCTGGGTTGGATCCCGCTGAGTACGGTGGTCATGGAGCGCGCGCGTCTCGGCGTCGGACCTTAGCGAGCGCGATCACGGGTCGCAAGGCGAGCTCCGCGCTTGAATCGAAGGATGCGGGATCGACAATCGCGCGGTCGACGGACCATGGACTTCCATTCGCAGCGTGCGTCGGCCCGGGAAGGCGAGCGGTGACGCGAGTCTCGCGCGCGCTCGCGGCACTCGCGCTCGGCTGCATCCACGTCGCCTGCGCCGGGTTCTCGAGCGAGCGTCACATCGCCCCCGTGTTCACGGAGATCTCGACCGCCGGCGGCGGAACGGAGATCGAAGCGCTCGGGGGCGCCGTGCGCCTGCGCCGCGCGGAGCCGCGCGGCTTCGTCGAGCAGTGGGCGGTGCGGCCCCTGATCATGCGCGACCGGCATCCGGACGGCAGCTACGTCACGCACTTCCTGACGCCGCTCGGCATCGAGAAGAACCAAGATCCCGAGTACGTGTGGCAGCTCCTGCCGATCGCGCGCTACAGCCGGCGCGAACGGCCCGACGGCGAACGCGAATGGACGTTCATCTCGTTGCCGGGGATCTACTGGGCGCGCACGAGCGACGGCCGGACCCTGCGCGCGTGGTTTCCGTTCGGCGGCGTCCTCGAGCACTTCCTGAGCTGGGACCGGATCGAGTTCGTGCTCTTCCCGCTGTGGGCGCGGACCGAGCGGTCGGGGAACTCGACGTACCACTTCCTGTGGCCGTTCTTCTCGTACACGAGCGGGCCGACCGCGTCGGGCTGGCACGTGTGGCCGCTGTACGGTCGGTCGCAGCTCGACGCCAGCTACGACCGCTTCTTCGTCCTGTGGCCGATCTTCAATTGGCACGAGAACCGCATGGCGCTGCCGCCGGAGCAGCGCGAGGTGAAGTGGATGTTCTTCCCCATCGTCGGGAAGACGCGCCACGGAACGATGCGCGGCACGACCGTGCTGTGGCCGTTCTTCGGGTACTCGGAGGATCCCTCGACGGGCTTCTGGTCGTGGGACGGACCGTGGCCGCTCGTCCGCTTCATGAACTCGCCGAAGGAAGGCATCGAGCGCTACCGCGCCTGGCCGTTCTACTGGCGCTACATCGGCGACGGCCTCGATTCGACGTGGTTCCTGTGGCCGCTCGTCAACGTGCGGCACGAGGAGTACGACAACGCGGTCAAGAACAGCGTGTACTTGATCCCGTTCTGGCAGGCCTGGAAGCGCGTCGACGCCGACGCCGGACGATCTTCGTACCAGAAGCTGTGGCCGCTCTATCAGATCGGCCGCACGGGCGAGCATTCGTATCGCTGGGCCTTCCCTGCGCTCAACCCGCTCTGGTACAGGGTCGAGACCGACGAGATGTACGCCTGGATCTGGGAGCTCTACTCGCGCGAGCGCAACCAGGAGCACGTCCGGGAGCGAACGTGGCTGGGGCTGTGGCGGCGGGAGAAGGATGCCGACGAAGATCGCTCGTCGCTGGTCGGATTGTGGGCCGGTCGCCGCTACCGTGAGAACGGCGGCACGGTGCACGAGACCTCGATCCTGTTCGGCTTGATCCGCTGGCGTTCGCGCGACGACGGCTCCTTCCAGCTCCTCTGGCCGTCGATTCCCGGTCCGGGCTGGCCGCTCCAGCGCACGCCGCGCAACTACGTGAGCCCGCGCACGACGCAGGCCTCGGCGCCATGACCACGATCGCGCGCGGATTCCTCCGGTTCTGCGAAGGGATCGGATTCCAGCTCGAGATGCTCGCGCAGGTGATCGTGCGCCTCGGCAGCACGTTCGCTCGGCGCCGGTCGATCGCCGAGCACATCTACCAGAGCGGCATCCAAGGCGTGCACGTCGTCCTGCTCGTGGGCCTGTTCATCGGGATGATCGTGTCGCTGCAGACCGGCATCGAGCTCGCGCGGATCGGCCAGCAGGATCAGATCGGCACGATCGTCGCGGTGACGATGGCGCGCGAGATGGGACCGTTCATCACCGCGACGATCCTGGCGGCGACCTCGGGCAGCTCGATGGCGGCCGAGATCGGGACGATGGCGGTCAGCGACGAGCTCGCGGCGCTCGAGGTTCTCTCGGTCGACCGGATCAAGTTCCTCGTGCTGCCGCGCATGGTCGCGCTGGCGATCACGGCGCCGCTCCTCACGATCTTGTGCGACACGATCGGCATCCTCGGCGGCGGATTCGTCGCCGAGTCGCAGCTGCACGTCACCTACCAGCTGTACACGCACTCCGCGATCGAGGCATTGCGCGATCCGGCCTCGATCGTCGCGCTCCCCAAGGATCTCTACAGCGGGCTCTTGAAGTCGATCGTGTTCGGGATCCTCATCGCGACGATCGGCTGCAGCAGCGGGCTCCAAGCGCGCGGCGGCGCGCTCGGCGTCGGCCGTGCGACGCGCCAGTCCGTCCGCGACTCGATCATCGCGATCATCATCGCGAACTACTTCATGACCTGGTTCATGTACCAGGGCTGAGCCGCATGGCCGAGTCGATCATCCGATTCGAGGACGTGCACAAGAGCTTCGGCGCGCAACGCGTGCTTGCCGGGCTCTCGTTCTCGGTCGAGCGCGGCAAGACGCTCGCGATCATGGGCCCGTCGGGCACCGGCAAGTCCGTCGTGCTCCGGCACGCGATCGGTCTCCTGAAGCCCGATCGGGGGCTCGTCGAGGTCGAGGGCGAGGACGTGCAGAAGCTCTCGAAGGCGGAGCTCTCCGCGCTGCGCAGGCGCATGGGCTACCTGTTCCAGGAAGGCGCGCTGATCAATTGGCTCAGCGTGGGCGAGAACGTCGCGCTGCCCCTGCGCGAGAACTCGCACATGAAGGACGCGGAGATCCGCGAGCTCGTCCAGGCCAAGCTCGAGCTCGTCCACATCCCCGACGCCTGGGAGAAGATGCCGTCGCAGATCTCGGGCGGCATGAAGAAGCGCGTCGGCCTCGCGCGAGCGCTCGTCACGGATCCCGAGATCATCCTCTACGACGAGCCCAACGCCGGGCTCGATCCCGAGATCTCGGCCTCGATCAACGAGCTGATGCGCGAGCTCACGTCGCGGCTCGCCGTCACGAGCCTCGTCGTCGAGCACCGGGTGTCGTGCATCAAGCGGGTCGCCGACGAGGTGCTCTTCCTGGAAGGCGGGCGCGCGCTGGTTCAGCTGCCGCCCGCGGAGTTCTTCGCGTCCGACCATCCCCGCTTGCGGCAGTTCCTCGGAACCGACCCGGATTGAAGACCGCGTCGTTTGATCGAGCCCTCGCCAGGGCGTAGGTTGCGGCGATCGCGGAGAGCCCATGTCCATCCAACGCTCGGTGCTGATCGGACTCTTCTTCTTGGTCGCGCTCTCCGTGCTGGGCTACTACACGCTCTTCCTGACCAACTTCACGTTGTTCAAGGAGCTGCCCGAGCTCACCGTGCAGTTCTCGCAGGCGAACGGGCTGCGCGAGGGCGACTCGGTGCTGGTCGCCGGCGTCCGTTGGGGGCGCGTCAAGACGATGACGTTCGATCCCTCCGCGCCGAACGACCGGCGCATCACGGTGACGGCGCTGCTCGACGATCCGCTGCAGCTGCGCGAAGGCTTCTCGATCCGGATCGAGGACGCGACGCTCCTCGGCGGACGCAACCTGACGATCGATCCGGGCCCGCCCGACGGCGCGCCCGTCGAACCGTCGCGCATGCTCTTCGGCACGGTCGCGCCGAACCCGCTCGACGCGTTCGGCGACCTCGTGCGCGGGAGCGAGAGCCGCGTCACGGGGATCCTCGACGACATCAAGGACGTCACGGGCGCGATCCGCGCCGGCAAGGGAACGATCGGCCGGCTCGTCCGCGACGACGAGATGGCCGCCGACCTCGCGGAGTCGGTGTCGAACGCTTCGAAGACGCTCGCGAACGCCGAAGCGATCACCACGGAGATCCGCTCGGGCCGCGGGACGTTCGGCCAGATGCTGATGCAGTCGGAGCTGCACGATGCGCTCACCGACGCGTTCGAACGGCTCAACCGCGTGCTCGACGACGCCGCGGCGGTGTCCGCGGAGATTCGGCAAGGCGACGGTCTCGTCAACCGAGTGATCTTCGACCCGGCGGTCGCGAACGACGTCGCGACGGCTCTCGCGGACGTGCGCATCCTCACCGGACGGTTGCGCGACGGTCACGGCACGGTCGGCCGCTTGCTCTCGGACGAGACGATCGCGCGCAACTTCGAGATCCTGACGGCGAAGCTCGCCGACGGCGAGGGCACGCTCGGCGCGCTGTTCACCCGCGCGGACCTCTACGACAACATCCTCCAGGCCAGCGAGGACATCGCGGCGATCACGGGCCAAGTGCGCAACGGGCAGGGCAGCCTGGGACAGCTCGTGATGGAGGACGAGGTGTATCAGCAACTCCGCACCGCGCTCCAGATCGTCCAGCGCAGCCTCGAGGAGTTCCGCGAGTCGGCGCCGGTCACGACGTTCACGTCGGTGTTCTTCGGCGCGTTCTGATCGCGCCGCGGCGCGCGATCAGCGCGGCAGGAGGCGCTCGATCCACTTCCCGACGAGGTCGACCTCGACGTTCAGCGACTGACCGACGCGCGCATCGCCGAGGTTCGTCTTCGCGAGCGTCAGCGGGATCAGCGCGACGCGAAACCTGCGCTCGCGCGGCGAGACGACGGTGAGGCTCACGCCGTCGAGCGCGATGCTGCCCTTCTCGATCAAGTAGCGCTCGAGGCCGGCATCGATCTCGAAGCACATCTCCGCGCCGCCGTCGCGCGAGTCTTCGATCGCGATGAGCTCCGCGCACCCGTCCACGTGGCCCGCGACCAGGTGTCCGTCGAGCCGCTCCCCGAGCTTCATCGCCCGCTCCAGGTTCACGCGCACGCCCGGAGCGGCGCTCGCGAACCAGGTGCGGCGAAGCGTCTCGGCGGAGAGGTCGAAGACGATCTCCGAGCTCGTCCCGGAGTCGACCGCGGTCAGGCAGGCGCCGCTGACGGAGACGCTGTCGCCGGGCGCCACCCTCCAGGAGGAATCGGGGAGCGCGACGGCGAGGCGCAGTCCCTCGTCTCGCGGCTCCTTCCGGAGCACGGGGACGCACGCTTCGACGAGTCCAGTGAACATGTTGTGGCGAGGGTTCCCGAGGACGGCGGGCGCGAGGGTATCCTCCGGGCCGGAGTGCGGCGCGCTCTCGATCCTTGACGGTGCCGGGGCACCTGTCTAACCTCCTCTGCCTTTTCCATTTAAAAGGGAGCGGCCGTGCAGCTCTTTGCCATCCTGACCTTGTTTCCCGAGGCGCTACTGCCCTACACGCGAGCGAGCATCCTCCGGCAGGCCCAGGACAAGGGCCTGGTCGAGATCCGACTCGTCGACTTCCGCGATTTCACCCGCGACCGACACCGTGCGGTCGACGACCGTCCGTTCGGCGGCGGTCCGGGCATGGTGCTCAAGCCCGAGCCGATCGTCGAGTGCGTCGAGTGGCTCGAGCGCCGTCACGGCGAGTTCAAGAAGATCGTTCTGTGCCCCGCCGGAACACCTTTCCGACAGCGGAACGCGGAAGCGCTCGCGCGCGAGGAACGCATCCTTCTCTTGTGCGGTCGATACGAGGGGTTCGACGCGCGCATCCTGACCTCGCTCGACTTCGAGGAAGTCTCCGTCGGAGATTTCGTCCTCGCCGGCGGGGAGCTCCCCGCGCTGGCCGTGACCGAGGCGGTCGTGCGCCTCGTGCCGGGCGTCTTGGGCGACGAGCGGTCCGCGGAGAACGATTCGTTCGGGGCCAGCGGCGATCTCGATCACCCGCACTACACGCGTCCGCGCGTGTTCCGCGGCGAGCCCGTCCCTGACGTGCTGCTCTCCGGCGACCACGCGCGCATCCAGCGCTGGCGCAGCGAAGCGGCGCGCACGCGGACGCTCTCCCGCCGACCCGATCTCTCCAACACACTCCATCGCGAGCCCACCCGCCCGATGGAAGCACAGACGACCCGACCGGAGGCTCGCTGAGAGACTCCAAAGACGACCATTCGAAGGCGGAGCCGACGCGGCTCCCGTGAAACTCATGCACCTCATCGAGAACTTGGAGAAAGAACTGGGCAAGCGCGTGTTGCCCGCCGTCCACGTCGGCGACACCGTCGAGGTGCACTACCTCATCCGCGAAGGCGACAAGGAGCGCGTGCAGCTCTTCATCGGCACGATCATCGCCGTGAAGGGCCGCGGGATCCGTCGCAGCATCAACGTGCGGCGCATCGTCCAAGGCGAAGGCGTCGAGCGGATCTTCCCGCTGCACTCCCCGCGCGTGAAGGACGTCGTGATCACGAGGCGCGGCATCGTGCGCCGCGCCAAGCTGTACTTCCTCCGCGACCGCGTCGGCAAGCAGACGCGCGTCAAGGAGCTGCTCGGCGAGAAGGTGCGCCGCGAGCGCGAGTTCGAGAAGGCCATGGCAGCCTCGATGCAGGAGGCGTCGCCGGGAGGCTCGACCGCGGGTTCGGGCACGCGCGCCGTGATGGCCGAGTCCAGCGCCGTTTGATGCACTCGCGCCCGGACCTCGAGCGCGTTCTCGAGCCGATCGGGAAGCGGCGGAATCCATCGTTCTCTACCTCGTGCGCTGCGTGGACGCGGCGCACGGCCACATTCCTCTGAACGGTCTCCCCCATGACTGAGACACTCGGTCGCAAGATCACGATCACCGTCGTGCTCGTGGTCGCGAGCCTCGCGAGCCTGCTCCTGCCGGAGCGTCCCTTCCGATTGGGACTCGACCTGCAGGGCGGAACGCGCCTCGTCTACCAGTTCAATTTCGAGCGCGCGCTGAGCGAAGGAAAGATCTCGCAGGAGGAGTTCGGCAGCCAGGCCGACATGCTGCAGAACTTCGCGAACATCATCCGCGGACGCGTCGACCCGCAGGGCGTCATGGAGCTCTCGCTGCGGCCGGAGGGCACGAACCGCATCGTCATCGAGCTGCCCGGCGCGGCGGAGTTCTCGTTCCGCGACGATCTCCTCCAATCGCTCGATTCCGGAGGGCCTCTCGC
>CAZQHA010000128.1:0-10457 GCA_964592795.1 uncultured Planctomycetaceae bacterium
GTACGCGACGTGGTGGATCCGCCAAGCGATCACGCGCTCGATCGCCGATCAAGCGCGCACGATCCGCATCCCGGTCCACATGATCGAGACGATGAGAAAGCTGCGCAACGTCACGAAGAAGCTCGTGCAGCAGAAGGGCCGCGAGCCCTCCGTCGAGGAGGTCGCCGAGGCGACCGGCATCTCGGTCGACGAAGCCAAGCGCGTGATGAAGATCAGCAAACACCCGATCAGCCTCGACCGCCCGATCGGGGAGTCCGACGACAGCTACTTCGGCGACTTCATCGAGGACGAGTCGGCGGAGAGCCCGCTGATGGCGGCGGGCAACGAGATGCTGAAGGAGCGCATCGGCGAGGTCCTGTCGACCCTGACCTTCCGGGAGCGCGAGATCGTCAAGCTGCGCTACGGCATCGGCGACGGATACACGTATACGCTCGAGGAAGTCGGCCGGATCTTCCGCGTCACGCGCGAGCGCGTGCGCCAGATCGAAGCGAAGGCGGTGCGCAAGCTGCGCCACCCCGTCCGCGCGCGGCAGCTCGCGAGCTTCCTGGACGGCGTGACGATCCCCGACGACGCCGAGATCCTCTCGGAACCCTGACGCGATCCGCGAACCGGCCGCTCGCCGATCGCGGTGGCACGGAACATTCGACGCGCTTCGTTTCGTCGCCGCGATCGCGGGCGCGCACGGAGGCGCACTGGGCTCTTGTGCAGCGCTCTCGCGCGGCTAGACTGTCTCGCCCCCAAAAAAGGGCCGATTCGGCACTTTATGCGCGAGACACTCCAGGCTCTCCTAACCCTGCAAGAGATTGATCGCGACATCTTTCGAGTGACGGAGGAGCTGAAGCGCCTCCCCGTCGAGCTCAAGGCCAAGCGGGCCGAATTGGACAAGCGCATCGGCCGCATGAACGACCTCGTGGCCGAGACGAAGAGACTGCGCGTCAGGATCAAGGAGCTCGAGGACCAGACCGCGGTCCAGCGGCAGCGCGTCCGCAAGATCGAGAACGAAGCCGGCAACACGCGCGCCGACATGGCGCTGCTCGTCGCCTACCAGCACGAGATCCGCACGTTGAAGCGCGAGATCAGCGGCTCGGAGGAGGACGGTCTGCAGTGCCTCGAGCGCGTCGAGGAGCTCGGCAAGCAGATCGGCGCGTTGCAGGCCGAGGTCGACGGCGAGCAGAAGCTCTTCGACGAGTTCTCGAAGAACGTCGAAGCCGAGACGAAGGCCGCGACGGCCCGGCGCGACCAGCTCGCGGCGGAACGCACTCGGCGCATGTCGTCGGAGATCCCCGCCGAAGCGCTGTCGACGTACAACCGGCTGCTCTCGGCGCGCTCGGGCGTCGCCATGGCCGAGCTTTCGGGACGGATCTGCCAGGGCTGCTACATGGAGATGCCGCAGAACCTGTGCGTCCGCGTCGCCCGCGGCACCGAGCTCGTCCAGTGTCCGAGCTGCGACCGGATCCTCCATCTGGCGCCCTGAGCTCGATGAACGCGATCTTCGGTGCGGGCGCATTGACCTTGTGCGCGCTGCCGCACTTCGCCGAGGAGCTGCGCTGCGAGGCGCCGAGCGACACGACGCTCGAGCGCGAGTGGACCCGCGAATCGCGCCGCACGCTGACGAAGCTCACGGTGTCGAGCGGCGACGAATCGCGCAGCGCGGACGCGCCGTCCGTCGAGATCGTCTCGAGCGCCCGCTTGCTCGTGACCGACGCGTTCGGAGCGGTCGAGGACGGTCGGGCGCGCCGCTTCGTGCGGACGTACGACGCCATCGAGAAGTCGGCGCGCGAGAGCGCGCCCTCCGAGGGCGGCGCGCGCGACTCGACGCTCAAGGAGGTCTCCGATCTCGCCGGACGATCGATCGTCTTCGAGTGGAACGAAGCGAAGTCGGCGTACGCGTGCGCGCTCGAAGGCGAGCCGCAGGCGAGCGACACGCCGCTCGAGTCGCTCGTCGCCGACATGGACTTGCGCGGCTTCCTGCCCGCGAAGTCCGTGTCGACGGGCGACACGTGGCCGGTGCCGTTCGACGCGATCCGCTACGGCTACTTGCGCCCGGGCGGCCGGCTCGAGTTCCGCGACGAGGAGGGGCGGCGGCAGGTCAGCCGCGAGCGCGCGCTCTCCGAAGCCGCGTGGAACGCGCTCGACGGCGAGTGCACGGCGACGCTCGAGGAGTGCCGCGACGAGTCCGGCACGAAGGTGTGCGTGATCGCGCTCGCAGGCAAGCTGTCGACGAGCGCGGACCTCGATTCCGAGGACGGCTCGATGTCGGTCGGGATGAAGCACGAAGAGACGTTCGAAGGCGAGCTCGTGTGGGACGCCAGCGCTCGTCGCGCGCGCTCGATGGAGATCGAGTCGAGGATCGAGTTCACGCTGACCGAGACGCGCACGGGCCAGCAGAAAGACGGCTCGCCGGTAAAGCTGCGCCGGACGCTCGACTTCGTCGAAGAGTCGAAGTGCAACTACTCCATCCGCGCGAAGTGACGCGCGGACGGGTTCACGGAGTTCGCGCGGCCGCGAAGGCGTAGCGCGCGCCCTGGCGCGTGCCGCGCCGCTCGAGCTCCGCGGCCAACAGATCGCGGATCCGACTCTTCGCGAAGTCGACGCCGGGCGCGAGCCGGTCGCGCGCGTTCGCGTCGGCGGTGAGCCGGTGCAGCACCTGGTCCGCTCGGAGCCGCTCGACGAAATCCGCCAGCCAGTCGACGTAGGTCGGCTCGTCCAGGATCTCGACCTGGCCGTCGAGCCACGCCTGCGCGAGCTGCGTCCGGCGCAGCACCATCAGGTTGTGCACCTTGACGCCGTCGACGCCGCACTCGGCCAGCGCGTCCGCCGTCGCGCGCGCGCCCTCGCGCCCGTCGCCGGGCAGTCCCAGGATCGCGTGACCGATGACGAGCAGCCCCGCCTGCGAGGAGCGGCGCACCGCATCTTGGAATTCCTGGAGCGTGTGCATGCGGCGCACGGCTTCCCGCACGCGGTCGCTCGCGGCCTCGAGGCCGAGCTCGATCCACACCTCGACGCGACGCGCGAGCGCCGCGAGCACAGCGAGCGACTCGTCCGACAGCGTGTCCGGACGCGTCGCGATGCTGACCGCGACGATCGCGCCGCCGCCGTCGCCCCGGTCACCGACATGCGGCTCGACGACGGCCAGGACCTCGCGCAGGCGCTCGATCGAGACGTAGGTGTTGGAGTACGACTGGAAGTACGCGATCACGCCGCAGCTCGCGTCGCGCCGGCGCACGCGAGCGATTCCCGCGCGCAGCTGCTCGGCGAGCTGCGTGCCGCTCTTCAGCGCGCCGGTGCCCGACCCCTCGACGTCGCAGTACGTGCAGCCGCCGAAGCCCTTCGTCCCGTCGCGGTTGGGGCACGTCGAGCCCGCGTCGAGCGCGACGCGGTGCACGTCGCGCCCGAAACGTTCGGCGAGCCACGGTCGAAACATCCGGAACGGAAGCCGCTCTTGCACGGCGGCGATTGTAGCTTCGCCTCTGCTAACCTCTCGCGCGCGAACGCGAGCCCCTCCGTGGAGATCCAGCCCATCGTCGTCGGTACCGCCGGCCACATCGACCACGGCAAGTCGAGCTTGGTGAAGGCTCTGACGGGCATCGATCCCGATCGCTTGAAGGAGGAGATCGAGCGCGGGATGACGATCGACCTGGGCTTCGCGCGGTTCGCGCTGCCCGACGGTCGCATGGTGGGGATCGTCGACGTCCCCGGGCACGAGCGCTTAGTGAATAACATGGTCGCCGGCGCGACGGGGATCGACGCGGTGATTCTCGTCGTGGCCGCCGACGACGGCGTGATGCCGCAGACGCGCGAGCACCTCGCGATCATGGGCCTGCTTGGCGTGCGCCGCGGCCTGGTGGCGCTGACGAAGATCGACGCGGTCGCGCCCGAGCTCGTCGACCTCGCGGCCGAGGACGTCGCGAGCGCCGTGCGCGGCACGTTCCTCGAGGGCGCGCCGATCCTGCGCGTCTCGTCGACGACCGGCTCCGGTCTCGACGAGCTTCGCGCGGTCCTTCAGCGCATGGCCGCCGAGACGCCGTCGCGCTCGAGCGAAGGCGTCTTCCGCATGCCGATCCAGCGCGTGTTCAGCGCGCCGGGCTTCGGCACGATCGTCACCGGCATCCCCGTGTCGGGCGGCGTCGCGATCGGCGACGTGCTCGAGATCCTTCCGCAAGGGCTGCGCGGCAAGGTCCGCGGTCTGCAGGCGTATCACCAGCCGACGCAACGCGCGCGAGCCGGACACTCGACGGCGATCAACCTCTCCGACGTCGATCACCACGCGGTCTCGCGCGGGTCCGTCGTCGCGACGCCCGGGTACTTCAAGGGCGTGACGATGATCGGCGCGCGGCTGGAAGCGCTGCCCGAGCTCGACCGTCCGCTCGAAGACCGATTGCCCGTGCGCCTGCACACCGGCACCGCGGACGTCCTCGGCGAGCTCGTCCTCCTCGACTGCGCAACGCTCGCGCCCGGGGCGAGCGGACTCGTGCAAGTGCGTCTCACCGAGCCGGTCGTGTGCGCGAGCGGCGACCGGTTCGTTCTCCGGCTCGAATCGCCGGCGCGCACGCTCGGCGGGGGAGTGATCCTCGAGGAGAGCAAGCACCGCCTGAAGCGGTTCAAGAGCTTCGTCGTCGAGGAGCTGACGCGGCAGGCCGCGAGCCTCTCGTCGCCGCGCGATCTCTTGGAAGTCGTTCTGTCCCGCGCGCCGCTGCGCCTCCTCTCGACCGACGCGCTCGCGGTCGAGATCAAGCGCGCCAAGCCGGAGACGGAGCGGCTGCTCGGCGATTTGAAGTCCGCGAAGAAGGTCGCGTCGCCGGGTGCGCCGGGTCACTGGATCCACACCGAGCGCCTGGAGCAGGCGCTCGCGAAGGTGGAGAGCGCGCTCGCCGCGTGGTTCCGCGAGCACGCGCACCGCGAGGTCGTCGACATCCGCGATCTGCGCCGCGTCACCGCGCTGGAGAGCGATCTGCTCGACGTCGCGCTGGCGGAGCTCGAGCGGCGCGGTCGTCTCGCGCGGGCACCCGGCGGTCTCGTGCGACCGGCGGGGCGTTCCGCGGACCTCGATGCGAAGACGAGCGCGCTCGTGACGCGCGTGGTCCGCGCGCTCGGAGAAGCGAGATTCCAGCCGCCGACGCCCGAGGAGCTCGCGAACGCTCTGGGCGCTCCGGCCGCCGACGTGCGCGCGGCTCTCGAGCTGTGCGTCGACCGCGGGCTCGCGCAACGGATCGCGCGCGAGCTGTACTTGACGCGCGAGCTCTACGACGCGGCGCGCGAGGCGATCGTCGAGAACTGCCGCGCGCACGGATCGCTCGAGATCCCGGCCCTGCGCGACAAGCTCGCGACCACGCGCAAGTTCTTGATCCCGCTGCTCGAGCACTTCGACGCGCAAGGTCTCACGCTGCGCCAGGGTCCGAACCGAGTGTTGAAGCGCCGCTGAGTCCCGTCCCTTGGAAGCGCGGTCGGAAAACGTTTCCCGCGAACGGATCTCTCCCGGCCATTCGGTCCGGGGACTGTGGGTCGGTGAAGTCCGCAGCCGATAAGCGGACCTGAACCTGCCGCGGGCCCGGGCGGGTTCCCGACCGTTGCTCCAGTTCGAGACGAACTGGCTCAGCCCCCGGCCTCGAAGGCGCCGACGCAATCGCGATGCTCGAACGAGATCCCAGCCAGACGCAGGTCCCCGGCTCGACGCCGGGCGACGCGGACGACCCCTCGGCAGTGCTCGGCAGCCGCCCCGCGCAGAACGCGCGTCAAGTCGCGTCGACCAGCGAGGTCGACACGGAGTGGCGCGGCGCGGACGAAGCCGCCGACTTCCTCGGCCTCGACCAGGAGCTGCGCGCGCTCGACGCGCCGTTCGCTCCGGCGATTCCGGGCGCGCCGAACTCCGAGCCGAGCGCCGTCCCCGCGGCGCGCGCGAGCGCCGTCAGCGAGCCGATCCCCGGCGCGCCGCCGGTGGATTCGCTGGGCGCGTTGCTCAGCACGATCGAAGGTGAAGCCGCGGTGGACCCGGCGGAGAACCCGCTGGCGCCCGATCTGGCGACGCCCGATCCGTTCGCGTTCGAGGAGACCGCACCCGCGGAGGAAGCTCCGAAGCAGCGCGGCGCGACGTGGTACGCCGTGCGCGCGCTCGCCGCGAGCGTCCTCGTCGGCCTCTCGTGGTACGCGTACGACACGTACCTGAAGCCGCAGCCGGAGGTCCCGCTCGCGACCGCCGCGAAGCCGCCGGTCTCGCGCACGACGCCGGTGACGAAGCCCGCGGACGCCACCGCGCCCGCTCCCGCGAGCGATCCGCTGGCGAGCTCCACTTCGGACGACCTCGACGCGGACGCGCCGCAGTCGACGCGCGTCGAGGATCTGACGGCCGCAGTCGGCGCGTCGGAGGGCGGCGAGACGATCGAGTCGCCGCTGATGCCGAGCTCGGAATTCGAGCAGTTCATGCGCGAGAGCACGCGATCGGTGTGGCACGGGCGCGACGCGCTCGCGCAATACGCAGGCGGGAGCACGCCGTTCGACCCGCTGCACCAGATGGAGAGCGTGTCCGCGATGCGCGGTGCGATCGCCGCGGCCGACACGGGATCGCAGGCCGAGGCGACCGGCGCCGAGGCGCTGGCCGACGCCTCGACCGAGCCGTCGACGGTTCGCTTGAACGCGAACGCCGGCGACGACGACGCTCCGCCGCCTGCGGCGAATAGCCGGCTGCGCCGCGCGACCGCGAGCGATCTCGCCGGCATCTGGGAAGGCAGCACGGTGCCGATCGAGTCGATCGACGCGAGCACGCGCATGCTGACGCCGTCCGTCGGACGCGTGCGCACGATCCTCTACGGCGGCGAAGTGTTCGAAGGCCGCCTGTACGCCGTGGGTCAAGGCAAGGTCTGGCTCGACACCGAGCTCGGGCGCCTCGCGCTCGTCTCGGATCAAGTGCAGAAGCTCGAGCAGCTGGCGTCGCCGGACGGCACGCCGGTCCTGGGACAAGCGGGCTCGGAGGCGCTCGCCGGACTCCCGCGCGTGCGCGCGCGCACGCCGGGCGGCATGTTCTACGGCAAGGTGACGGCGCGCGACGACAAGACCGTCACGCTGATCACCGACGAGGGCGCGCGCATCACGCTCGATGCGCCGATCATCGAGCCGGTGCCCGCGAGTCGGACCGTGATCGTGGGCTCGGCGCCCAAGCAGCCGTAGCGGGGAATCTCGCGCGAGCGCGGCGGTATCCCGCCGCCTGCCAAGTCCTATGATGGGGACCTCTTCGAGTGAGAGGCCCTTCATGATCCGAACGTTCTCGGCCGCGGTCCTCGGTCTCGTCCTGTGCTTGGCGCCGTCGTTCGCGCAGGACGCCGAGACGCTCTCTCAGTTCAAGAAGTACTTCAAGCAGTACAAGGACACGCCGACGCGCGTCGAGGCGGTCCTCACGCTGCAAGGTCTCGAGGATCCGGCGGTCGTCGAGGCGCTCGTCCCGGTGCTGAAGGACGCCGAGAGCGAGGTCGTTCGCGCCGCGGTGCGCGTGCTCGCCGGCTTCAAGGCCAAGGAGCCGGCCGCGGCGCTCGTCACGCTCCTGAAGAGCGACAAGACCGAGTCCGTCCGCGTGGGAGTGTTGCGCGCGCTGGCGGACGGCAAGTACGCGGACACTTCACCGGCGGTCGTGCCGCTCCTCGCGGACAAATCGTGGGAGATCAAGCGCGCCGCGCTGAAGGTCCTCGTCGCCTCCGGGGACGCGAGCCAAGCGGCCGCGATCGTGCCCTTGTGCGCGGACGCCGAGCCGGCCGTGCGCAGCGACGCTCTCGAGGCGCTGACGAAGTTCAAGTCGGATCTCGTCGTGACGCCCGCGATCGCGGCACTCCAAGATTCCGTGTGGCAGGTGCGCACGACCGCGATCACCGCGCTGAAGACCGTGCGCAGCGCGTCGTCGATCGGCCCGTTGATCGAGCGGCTCGCGATCGAGGAAGGACGGCTGGCGCCCGAGATCGCCGTCACGCTCTCGAGCCTCACCGGCAAGGAGTACGGCGACGACGCGCAGAAGTGGCGCGCGTTCTGGGAGACGAACGCCGCGGGCTTCACGCTCCCGACCCCGGAAGCGGTCGCGTACTTGCTCGGCACGCGCGAAGCGCGCACCGGCTCCGCGCGGCCCGAGTTCGAGAAGACGACCGTCAGCTCGTACCACGGGATCGACACGCCCAGCCGCTCGATCATGTTCGTGATCGACGTGTCGGGTTCGATGGAAGCGCTCGTCACCGAGAAAGAGCGCTTCAGCGCCGGCAAGTATCCGTCGTTCGCGCGCATCGACATCGTGAAGACGGAGCTCTCACGCACGATCGATCACCTCGAGCCGCACGTGAACTTCAACATCCTCGCGTTCGCGACGAAGGTCGATCCGTGGAAGAAGAAGCTCGTGCCGGCCAACGTGCTCAACAAGTCGGCCGCGAAGGACTGGATCAAAGGCCTCATCGCGATCGGAGGCGCGTCGAAGTCGGACCTCGCGCACGTCGGGCTCACCGGCTCGGCGAGCCTCGAGCTCGGCAAGACGAACACGTTCGGGGCGCTGATGGCGGCGCTCAACGTCGACGCCGGACCGCGGACGGGCGGGGACGACTACACGATCGACGTCGACACGATCTTCTTCCTCTCCGACGGCCGTCCGACGGTGGGCGACTTCGTCGATCCCGACGACATCCTGCGCGAGGTCAAGGCCGCGAACGAGCTGCGCAAGGTCGTGATCCACACGATCGCGATCGGCGAGTTCCAGAAGGACTTCATGCGCCGAATCGCCGAGGAAAACGGCGGCGTCTTCGTCGATTTGGGCAAGTAGGCGCGCCCTCGCGGAGCCGAGACCTGGTCGCGAACGGCGTGGTTGGCCCACGGGAGCGGCTCTCATCGAGTCGTCGCGGCGGATCCGGGCTTTCCGATTGACCCGTTCCCGCTCCCGCTCGTATGTTGGCCGCCTCGTTTGTCGGGGCGTGGCTCAGCTTGGTAGAGCGTTGCGTTCGGGACGCAAAGGTCGGAGGTTCAAATCCTCTCGCCCCGACCAACCCTGCTGCACATCTGTTGCAATCCGTCGGGATGGGGGGGCAGTAGGGGAAGGCTAGTCGCCGCATCCGAACCGGACGACTCGAGGTCGGACTCCGGTCGTGAGCGCGGCCGACGTTTCTCGCCTTCGCAAGACATCGTCCTTGCGGCCCAAGGTTCGGGTTGTCGGAACGTACCGCGTGCGTGAGGGCGGACCTGCGATAGACTCCCGCCGCAGACGGTCCGCCGGTGGCCACGCGCCGCGGTGGATCCCGGTCCAGCCCGCTCGACACGCCCGCGCGTCCCTGGCGCGGCGGACCCTCAGGAGTGTCCACCATGACCCTGCTCTCGACCCTGCTGTTGACCGCCCTCCACCCCACCCCGGTCCAGCCCGTGGTCCTCGACCCCGTCGCGGCCGCGATCGCGCCGGTGCCGATGGTCTTGCAACGCACGACGCACGAGCGCAACTTCAATTACACCTACGCTGAGCTCAACTACCGGGGAGTCCACGTCGAAGACAACGAGGCGCATACGGACGGCCCGCAGCTGCGCGGCGCCTATGCGCTCGACGGAGTCGACAACGAGTTCCTGCGCAGCGTCTTCGTCTTCGGCAGCTGGAGCAACCTCGGGGACGACTTCGATTTCGACGAGTTCGAGATCGGAGCGGGATACGTGCACCCGATCGGCGACAAGCTCGACCTGGTCGGCACTTTCTCGCTGCTGCGCCAGGAGATCGACGACGGCTCCGCGGACGACGACGAGATCGGCTTCGAGCTCGCCGGCGGCGGCCGCATGTGGCTCGCCGAGCAGTTCGAGCTCAACGGACGCTTGGCGTACCGCGACGTGTTCGACGACGACTTCGGGATCGTGATCGGCGGGCGCTACCACGCGAACGATCAGCTCAGCTTCGGCGCCGACACCGAGTTCGGCGGCGACGTCGCCGAGATCCGCCTCGGCGCCCGCTGTCAGTTCTGAAACGCTCCGCGCGGCATCGAGCGAGCGTCGAGCCCCGCGGCCCGGCGCTCGCGTCGTTCCCGGATCTCCCGGACCGCGGCGTGCCGACAGGCGGCGCGCCCGCGCTCATCTCTCGCGACTGGACGTCCGCGGACAGCAGAAACACCTTCGTCCCATCGCGAGCGGCCGATCGGTTGTTGCTCTGCGTTCGACGCAGACGCGCACGAAGTGCCCGAAGTCCGCGGCCAGGATCGCCTGGATCCCGTTGTGCTCGGGCCAGTCCGGCAGGCGGTTGCCCATCATGAAGCGCGCCCTGGGGCGCTTCGCGGCGTCGAATCCAGCCGGGTGGTCGGCGCAGCCGATACACTCCGATCGGGGTTCCTCCGCCAGGCGGGGGCGCCGTTTGGAATAGATTCTGGATTTCCTGTCGCGTCCCGCCGACCTATGAGGCATCTTGCCTCTAGAGCAGGCGGTTCCTCGCCTGCAGGATTGCCAGCGCGCCGGGCTCCCCGCGAGGGGGCCGA
>CAZQHA010000129.1:0-10375 GCA_964592795.1 uncultured Planctomycetaceae bacterium
CGAGCTCGAGGCGCTGCACGACGCGTCCCCGCTCGGCATGCTCTACATGGGACCGCGCGGCGACTGCTTCTACACGAACAAGATCTTGCAGGAGCTCCTCGGAGTCACGTCCGGAGAGACGCTCGGCGATCGCTGGACACAGGCGCTGCACCCGGAGGATCGCGCGCGCGTGCTCGACGCGTGGAAGTCCGCGCTCGAGAACGGCGCTCCGTTCGAGAGCTTCCATCGCTACCTGCGCCCCGACGGAGCGGTGGTGTGGACGCAGGTGAACGTCGCCCCGGTGCGCGCGGGAGACCGCGTCATCGGCTTCGTCGGCACGATCTCGGACTTCACGGCGCACAAGGCCGCGGAGGACCGGCTGGTGCAGACGACCAAGGACGCGATCGCCGCGCGCCGCGCCGCCGAGACGTCGACGCGGGTCAAGACCGAGTTCCTCGCGAACATGAGCCACGAGCTCCGCACGCCGCTGACGTCGATCCTCGGCTACACCGACCTCTTGATCGAGTCCGAGCGTTCCGCGCCGGCGGGCGGCGAGCGCGCGTCGTGGCTCGAGACCGTGAAGAAGAACGGCGAGCAGCTCCTCTCGATCATCGACGACATCCTCGAGATCTCGAACCTCGACCCCAGCGAGCACGCGGTCGAGCGCCGCGCGGTCTCCCCGCAGGACGTCGTCGAAGAGGTGATCGCGAAGCTCCGCGCGCGCGCGCAGGAGAAGTCGATCGCGCTCGTGTCCAAACCGTGCGGCAGGATCCCGGAGACGATCGCGACCGATCGCGCGCGGCTCCGATTGGCCCTCCTGAAGCTCGCCGGCAACGCGATCAAGTTCACCGAGCGCGGCGGCGTGACGATCGAGATCGAGCTGTCGCCGTCGGTCGCCGAGTGCATCGAGTTCCGCGTCGTCGACACCGGTCCGGGCATGTCGGCCGCCGAGGTCGCGGCGCTGTTCCAGCCGTTCCACCAGGGCGACGGATCGAACTCGCGCCGTCACGGCGGCGTCGGTCTGGGGCTCGTGATGTCGCGGCGCCTGGCGGCGCTCCTCGGCGGAGACGTGCGCGCGAGCTGCGTTCCCGGACGAGGCTGCACGTTCACGCTCGCGGTCGCGACGGGGCCCTTGAAGGACGTCCGGACGATCGACTCGTCGCAGGTCGAGCCGCCCGCCGCGCTGCCCTCGACCGCGTCGGTGCGCCTGCACGGCTCGGTTCTCGTCGCGGATGACGGCCGCGACAACCAGCGCTTGATCGCCGCGCACCTCGCGCGCGTCGGCCTGTCGACGGAGTTCGCGGACGACGGACGGATCGCCGTCGACAAGGCGCTCGCCGCGACCGCGGCGGGCCGGCCCTTCGACCTGATCCTGATGGACATGCAGATGCCCGTATTGGATGGCTACGCGGCCGCGAGCGAGCTGCGCCAGCGCGGCTACACGGGCTCGATCGTCGCGCTCACCGCGCGCGCGCTGGCTGGTGACCGCGAGATGTGCCTGGCTGCCGGATGCAACGATTACGCGACGAAGCCGATCGACAAGGACGCGCTCGTGTCGGCGTGCGCGCGCTGGTTGGGGCGCGCCAGCGTGCTCACGTAGAAATGCGTTCTCGCGATCGCGCGCCCGGCGAAGGAATTGCCGGGCGCCGACCGAACGGCGCTTTCCGGCGCGCGCGCCGAAGTGCCGGCTCGCGGCGCGTTAGCGCCGCAGTTTTTCCGCGGCGCGCGCCGCGCGCCGCGCGAGGCTGAATCACGCTCTAGACTTCTTGCGGGCGTGGAGGGGATCCAATCGCTCGCGTCGGTCACGGGAAGGCAGCCCGTGCAGCTCGAGCGCCCCCTCGACTCCGGTCCAGCACCGGAACACTCGCTTCGAGGCAGAGGAACAGCGCACCGCGCACGCCGGGACTCACGGCCCACCGGCACTGATCGCAAACCACGTATGCAGTCGACAACCTCCCGTTTCATCCGCCCGTTCGTCTTCTCGGCCGCGTTGTTCGCCGGCTTCGCCGCGCCCGCGTTCGCCGATGGATCGCAGATGCTCGGCGTCCCGCTCGGGCTCAACGCTCCCGCCGGAACGCGCATGATCGTCGCCGGCCAGGGCGTGCGTGACGGACAGCCGGCGAACCTGAACATCACGATCCCGGCCGGAGCGACGATCCACCAGGTCGTCGCGTACTGGTCGGTCGTGGACTGGGATCTCGCGAAGCTCGCACCGAACGACTCGACCACGATGGCGGGCCAAGTCGTGAATGGCGTCCGCATCGGCGACCCGCAGCTCATCTTCAACACGGGCTACACCGCCGCGTACCGCGCCGATGTCACCGCGCTCAACCTGCTCGTTCCGGGGAACAACGTGATCGCCGTCGCGGGCGTCGACTTCGTCTGGCCGGGCGGCGCGGGACTCGTCGCGTTCGTCGACGACGGCGGAGCGGCGGTCGAGTTCGAGCAGTTCGACGGCAACGACGCGCTCAGTCGCGTGATCACGCCCGAGCGCACCGAGAGCTCGATCGTCACCTACAACTTCGCGCCCGACGACGTCGATCGCGTCGGCAACCTGGCGATGTTCTTCTCGAGCTTCTTCGACAACACGCCGACGGTGATCACGCTCTCGGTCGACGGCGACGTGCAGGAAGTCCTCGTCGACGAGATCGGCAACGACGACGGCAACGCTTTCGACACGGTTCAGAAGGACGTGCTCATCCCGGCCGGCGCGACGTCGCTGTCCGTCCAACTGGCCCTCGAGGACTCCGGTATCGGCCGATTCGCCGGCTCGTACACGTGGGGCAAGCTGGCGTGGATCTACGCCGGTTTCAGCCTGGCCGTCGTCGAAGACGAGGTCGGCGACGAGGGCTGCACGCCGGGCTTCTGGAAGAACCACCCGCACCTGTGGAACGGCTGCGGCGACAACGACGTCGTCGAGTCCTTGAAGACCAGCGACAAGTTCAACGCGACGTTCGGCGTCACCTCGAAGAAGTCGTGCCTCAACAACTGCGTGACGCTGCTCGAGGCGCTCGGCCTCAACGGCGGCGGGACGGCGGCGCTCGCTCGCCATGCGGCGGCCGCGCTCCTCAACGCGGAGTCGGACATCAACTTCCCCTACACCAAGGACGAAGTGATCGCGCTGTACCGCGACGGCGTCGGCGCCGATGCGGGCCCCGAGACCGTGACGAGCGCGAAGGACAAGCTCGAGGACGCGAACGAGCTCGGCTGCCCGCTCGGCGGTCAGAAGCCGAAGTGCGAGCCGAAGTCCAACGTGTGCAAGCCGAAGTTCGACTTCAAGAACTGCAACTTCAAGTTCACGTGCTTCGTGAAGTGGTTCTTCTGCTGAGAGACGACACCCGCGCGTGAAGATCGACCCGAGCCGGCGCCCGCCGGCTCGGGTCATTTCGTGCGCGCCCGCGGTTTCCACCTGGCGCGATTTCGCGATCGCGTTTACGCTTCGATTCAGCGGCAACGCAACGCTTGCTGAGGCCCTTCCCGAGCCTCGATCACAACAGGAGGCCGTTCTCGCCCGAGAGTGGGGAGCTCTGACGCTTGACGCAGGCAGGGCAGTGCCTGCGCGCGAGCCGAACGGGACACCTGCCGTCCGCGGTGGGTGTCCCGCCTTTTTCTCCTCAGCGCGCGAAGAGTCGCGAGGGGTCGCGGAACGCCTTGAACTCGATCGCGTTGTGGCTCGGATCGACGACGAACATCGTCGCTTGCTCCCCCACCTCACCGCGGAAGCGAATGTGAGGCTCGATCAGGAAGCGCGTGCCCGCGGCGCGCAGTCGATCGCGCATCGAGGCCCAATCGTCCCACGACAGCACGAGACCGAAATGTCGAACCGGCACGTCGTCGCCATCGACGTCGTGCGCGCCGGAGGCCGAGCACGCGCTCGGCATCAGGTGCGCCGAGATCTGGTGCCCGAAGAAGTCGAAATCGACCCAGTCGCTCGCGCTGCGTCCCTCGCGGCAGCCCAAGACTCCCCCGTAGAACGCGCGCGCCGCGTCGAGATCGTCGACCGGAAAGGCGAGATGAAAGCCGATCGGCTTCGTCGACGGCTCCCGCGTCACGGCGTCAGAAGTTGAAGTAACGGAGCACGAGGTCGTTCGTGTCCCCGTCGCCGTTGAGGTCGAGCCCGCCCGGGCCTTCTTGGTTCTCGGTCGCGATGTACGCGCCTCCCGCGGGGTTCTCGCGCGGGTTCACGACGATCGCGGGTCGCGAGAGCGAATTGTGCGAGCCCATGTAGATGGGCTGAGCCGACGACAGCGAGACGCGCCACAGCACGAAATCGTTCTCGTCGCCGTCGCTGTTCCAGTCGCGCGAGTCCTCCTGCTCGCTGACGCGGCAGAAGCCGACGCCGCGCGCGACGACGATGCCCGCGTTGTCCTCGTCCGCGGCGATGGCGATGCCGGGGAAGCTCAACGTGTTGCCGCTGAAGGTCGCGAACGTCGGCACGCTGTCGGTCGCGTCGGTGTCCTCGCCGACGACGGGAGGCAGGTGCGCGTTGATGTTCGCGTTGTTGACGCGCTCCTCGAGCGCGGAGCCGAGGGTCGCGCGATCGGGCTGCTCGGCGAGCCAGCTCGATCCGACGAAACCGCCGTTCGCGTGCGTGAAGTCCCAGGCCGTCGCGTTGTTGACCGGCTGGAGCCATCCGACGAGGTTCAGGGTCATTCCACCGGCGCCGTTGATGTCCTCGTTGTCGTCCGCCTCGCTGACGACGATCACGAAGCGGTTGCCGAGCTCCGCGAGGCCGTGAGTCCCGCCCGGGACGTCGAAGAGCGCGCGGATGTTCGCGGCGGTGTTGAGCGGCAGGATCGGGCTGGGATCGCCGACGATCTCGGTCCAGCGCACGACGTCGTCGTTCGTGTCGCCGTCGCCGTTCAAGTCGCAGGTGCCCTCGTTCGACTCCTGCGTGATCGTCGCGATGAAGCCGTTCGCGATGGCGATCTTGTCCTTGCCCGCCAGGCCCGTGTTGCGCACGGGACTAGTCACCGGGTCCGTGTTCCACGCCGCGAACTCGAGGAAGTGGAGGATCGCATCGGTCGCGTCGGCGTCCTCGTCTCCGGCGCATTGCGTGGGTTGCCACGACGGCGCGAAGCTGCCCGGAAGGTTCAAGTTCGTGCCGCCTTGAGCCGCTTCGGAAACGAGGAAGCCCACGTCCCAATCGGGAGCGCCCGTGTCGCGCGCGCGGAACGGGCCGCTGTCGCTCGAAATCGCGAGCTCGACGTTGCGGATCACTCCGGTGATCCCCGTCCCGTCGAGGAGTGCCAGCACCGCCGTGTCGGTCGCGTCCGCGTCGCCGTTGAGGTCGCGGGCCGCGACGGTCTCGTCGAGTCCGAGGAAGATCAATCCTTCGTCTTCGAACAGGATGCGAGTGGGGAGCTCCGCCGTCGCATCCGTCGTCGGGATCATCGCCGTGACGAGCGGCGCCGGCGACGAGATGACATTAAGGTTGCTGGCCAGGGCTCCCGCGGGCGTCACGTCGGTCGTGTAGAAGAGGTTCGTGCCGATCGCGACGATCCGCAGGCCGGCGCTCGACAGCTCGTCGACGAAGGTGACGACTCCGGCCACCGCGCTCCAGTGCAGGAGCACGATGTCGGTCTCGTCCGCGTCGGTGTTCCAGTCGTTCTCGTCCTTGGCCTCGTCGACGACGAGGTAGAGCTCGCTGCCGATCCACGCCAGGCGCTCCGTCGCGACGTTGAGGACGTTCTCGCTGTCGCTCTCGACGTTGAGCGCCACCGCGATCGCGTCGAGCTTGTCGCCGTCATTGTTGAAGTCCGTGCCACCCCCAGGACCGGTCGTCGCCTCCTCGGCGAGGAACGCGAGGTTGCGTCCCGAGAGCACGACCTGGGTCGAGGCGGCCACGCTCTCGTTGGCCGTGCGGATGACGAAGGACGGGTCGTCGTCGCTCCCGGAGGAGCAGGAGGCGAACGCGCCCGAAAGGGCAAGGATCGAGCTCGCGCCGAGCGCGAACGAGGGTCGAAGAGCCATGTGGGAGTCCTTGACTGCCGGGGGGACCGAGCGCGGGGGGCTGCCATCTCGCGCGGAGGGCGGACAAGATTAGCCTCGCCTCCCACGCGATTGAACCCCGCGATTCACGACCCCGTGAGACTCCTCCTCGCCGCCGCGCCGCACCGCGACACCTTCGGCTACTCCATGCCGCCGCCGGGACTTTTGCGACTCGGTGGAGAGCTCCGTCGCCGCGGCGTCGCGGTCGAGCTCGAGGATCTCGCCTTCCGACTGTCCGCGGGCGCGCTTCCGGCCGACGATCGGCTCGCTCGCGCGGCCGCGGATCACTTGCTCTCGCGCGCGCCGGCCGCGCCGGACGTCATCGGACTGTCGGTGATGGGCGCGACGCTTCCGATCGCGATCGCGATCCTGCAGCGCGTGCGCGAGCGCGCGCCGGCCGTGCGGCTCTGGCTCGGCGGGCCGGGCACGACCGGCGTCGACCGCACGATCCTCGAGCGCTTCGATTGCGTCGACGCGATCGTGCGCGGCGAGGGCGAAGTCACGCTGCTCGAGCTCGTGAGCGCGCTCGAGAACCAGCGCGAGTTCCACGACATCGCCGGCGTGACGTGGAGACGCGCCGGCGGCGAGATCGTGCGCGAGGCCGACCGCGCGCCGATCGCCGACCTTTCGACGTTGCCGCCGTACGCGTTCGATCTGCTCCCGCCGCTCGCCGACTACAAGAAGATCACCGGCGCGCAGGACGGCCTCGTGCCGATCGACTCGGGCCGCGGCTGCGTCTTCGACTGCAGCTTCTGCACGATCGGCAGATTCTGGAGCCGCCGCTCGCGCACGCTGCCGGCAGCGAAGCTCGCCGACGAGGTCGCCGCGCTCGCGTCGATGCCTGCCGCCCGCTCGGCGTACTTGTGCCACGACCTGTTCGGCGCGAACCGCGGACAAGCGCTCGCGTTCTGCGACGAGATGATCCGCCGCCGGATCGAGATCCCGTGGGAGGTGCGCGCGCGCGCCGATCACCTCGACCGCGAGCTGCTCGCGACGATGGGCCGCGCCGGCTGTTACCGCGTGTTGATCGGCGTCGAGTCGGCCGACCCCGTGGTCCGCGAGCGCAATCAAAAAGGAATGCGCGACGACGTCGACATGCTCGCGGTCGTCGCCGACTGCGCGGCCGCGGGCATCGTGCCGATCCTCTCGCTGATCCTGGGTTTGCCCGGCGAGGACGAGCGCGCGCTGCGCAAGAGCCTCGACTTCTGCGCCGCGGCGAGTCTCGTCGCCGGCGTCCAGCTCTCGCTCCACCTCGTCAATCCCCAGCCCGGTTGCGGGCTCGGCGACGAGTTCGGTGCGCGCTCGCGGCCGATCGAGGGCATCCCGCCCGACATGGCGCTCGGCGCGGGCGAGACCGCGGCCGAGCGGGAGCTGATCGCGGCGCATCCCGACCTCTTCACGACGTGGGCGCTCCTACCTCAGGACGAAGCACACCTCCGCGATCTCGCGGAGATCGCGCACACGTTGCCGGACGTGTTGATGCGCTACCCGCGCTCGTTCGCGCTGCTGCGCGACGCGCATGGCGGAATCGACACGCTCGATCTCTACCGCGCGTGGAAGGCGACCGGCAGGAGCTTCGATTCGTTCGCGACCGCCACGCGATCGCAGGTGATCGACGAAGCGCTGCGTTGGGAGCAGGCGATCGTCCGCGCCGGCTCGCGACGCGACGCCGCAGGACCGAGCGCAGGTCCGCGCGCGCTCGGCGAGGTCATCGAGGTCGCGCACGATCTGACGGCGCTCGCGCGATCGCCGTGGCCGCGCTCGCTCGCGCGGAGCCGCACGTGGCTCGCGATCGTCCCCACGCCGCGCGGCGTCCAGACGGTGCGCGTGTCGGGCGACGTCGCCGCGCTCTTGCGAGGGCTCGACGGCACGACGAGCGCGGCGGAGCTCGAGCGGAGATCGCCCGGCATCGCCGGATCGCTCGAAGTGCTCGAGCGCGCCGGGCTGTGCGTCAGCCCTCGAGCTTGACGTTCCAGTACGCTTCGCTGACGAAGCGCGCCCAGCTCTGGCGCACGCGGCCGACCGGGATCTCGACCATCGGCGACCACTTGGGCTTCACCGGCTTCTTGAGCAGCGTCATGTTCGCCTCGACCGGCGTGCGGTTGCGCTTGGCGTGGTTGCACGACGTGCACGCGAGCACGCAGTTCTCCCACGAGCTGCGGCCGCCGCGCGAGCGCGGGAGCACGTGGTCGATCGAGAGCTCCGACGTCCCCGGCCGCACGCCGCAGTACTGGCACTGGTTGTGGTCGCGGCGGAAGAGGTTCCGCCGGCTGAACACGGCGGACTGGTTCGGCAGCCCGTTGTAGTGCATCAGCACGATCACCTCGGGCACCCGGATCCGCAGCTTGACCGTGTGGATGCAGGGCTCCTCGGGTGCCACCGCGAGCTCGCACCACGACGAAGCCGGGTGCACTTGGTAGGTCTCGGGCTGGACGGCGCGCGCCGCGTCGTTGAAGAGCAGCCGCAGCGCGTGTCGGACGGTCGTCGTCCGGATGGCCATCCACGACTCGTTCAGGACGAGCGTGCGCTGCGACAGGATACTTGGTGTCAGGGAGTCGTCCACGATCGTCGCCGCGCGCACACGGCGCGGTTCAAGCCTACCCCACTTAATCGGCTCGCGGAACCGCCGAAGTTCTTTCGCTCTCGTCCCGAGGATTGCAAGATTCGGCGGGCACACGGCCATGATCCAGCGCGAGCGGTTTCCGGTCACCCTGCTTTTCCCGCCGCAAGGACACTTCACGCAGCCCTACCTCGCGCTGCCGTGCCTCAAGGCGTGGCTCGCCGCGCACGGCTTCGACGACGTCGAGCTCGTCGACGCGAGCATCGAGGCCTACGACCGGTTCCTCTCCCGCGCGTGGCTCGAGCGCGCGCGGACGCTGGTCGAGGAGCGCCTCTCGCTCGCGAAATTCGAAGGTCGCACGACGCTCCCCTTCCGCGACATCGCCGCGTTCCGCGCCGCCGCGGAATCCGCCGTCAGCGCCGACGCGCTGATCGATCGCATCGACGGCGCGAAGCGCGTGCTGCGCGGCGAGGACTTCTATCGCACGGAGCTCTACACGAGCGCCGTGCGCACGATCTACCACGCGCTGCGTCTCGTCTCCGCTGCGCACTTCCCGACGCAGCTCACGCCGCACAACTTCACGATGCGGTACGGGCTCGATCGGTCCGCGGACGTGCTCGCGGCGACGCGCGACGAAGTCGAGAACCCCTTGCTCGCGTTCTTCCGCGAGGAGCTCTTGCCGCGCATCGTCGCGCGGAGACCGCGAGTGCTCGGCCTGTCGGTGATCTACGGCAGCCAGCTCATCCCCGCGCTGACGCTCGGTCGGCTCGTGAAGGAGGCGCTGCCCGATTGCCACGTCACGGCCGGCGGCGGGTTCCTGGCGTACATCGGCGCAAAGCTGATGCGCGCGAAGGGCATCGACGCGTGCCTGGACTCGCTGATCTTCCACGAGGGCGAAGCGCCGCTCCTGGGCCTGTGCGAAGCGCTGCGCGACGGGCGCGCGCCGTCGGACGTCGGTTCGCTCACTTGGTTCGACCGCTCCTCGGGCGCCGCGCAGGTCGTCGAGAACCCGCCGGGACACCCGATCAAGCTCGACGCCGCGCCGATCCCCGACTTCGACGGCCTGCCCTTCGAGAAGTACCTCTCGCCGTCGATCGTCATCCCCTACGACATCAACCGCGGCTGCTACTACGGCGAGTGCACGTTCTGCACGCTGCCGACCGTGATCGGTCCGGGGTACCGCACGCGCTCCGCGAAGACGATCGTCGATCAGGTGATGCACCTGTGCCAGCGCCACGGCACGCGCAACGTCAACTTCATCACCGACTGCATGCCGCCGGGCATGATCAAGGACCTGCCCGAGGAGCTCATCCAGCGGCGAGCGGACTTGCGCTGGTGGTGCGACGCGCGCGTCGAGCCCAAGGCGTACACGCTCGAGGGCGCGCGGCGTCTCTACGAGGCGGGCTGTCGCAAGCTGCTCTTCGGTTTCGAGACCGCGACGCCGCGGCTCTTGAAGATGATGAAAAAGGGCCAGAGCCTGAAGTCGACGATCGACGTCGCGCGGAACTGCGCCGACGCCGGGATCAGCGTCACGTTCTACGCGATGGTCGGCTTCCCCACGGAGACGCGCGAGGAGGCGCAGGCGACGCTCGATTTCCTCATCGAGCACGCGGACATCGTGCGCGAGGTCTCGCTGCAGACCTTCCACATCGACGAGATCGCGCAGACGTACCGCGAGCCGGAGACGTTCGGCATCCGGATCCTCGACGACCCCAGCGCCGACATCGAGCTCTACCACGACTACGAGTGCGAGCGCGGCATGACGCAGGCCGAGGCGGCCGAGATGTTCGAGCGCATGATGGCCGGGCTCGCGCGCCATTACCCGCTCTTCGCGGGCGACAACAT
>CAZQHA010000130.1:0-10368 GCA_964592795.1 uncultured Planctomycetaceae bacterium
CGCTCGAGGGACGTGTGAGCCAGAGTGGGGTCGAACGCGACCGAAAGCACCGATCCGAGCTGGTCGGGAGCGGGAACGCCGTCGCGCAGGCCAGCGCCGCGCAGGACGGAGTGAAGATGCCGTCCTGCTTCGGCTAGATGGCGTCGACGACCGCCCTGCTCATCGCGAACTGCGTGGCGGTGACGATCGCGTTCTCCGCGTCACTCAATTGGGCCACCGAACGCTCATCGCGTTCGACCAGTTCGTCGTGCCCGGCGAGCAGAAGCCGACCACCGCGTTGCGGTAGAGCAACTGGTAGTTCGCGGTCGTGCCCGCGACCTGCGCGGTCAACACGGAGATCGGCATCGTCTGCACGGCATTCGGATATGACCACAGTCCCGGCACGTCGCCGTGAGCTCCGGCGTTGTGTCCGCCGAAGCGGACGAGCTGGCCGTCGACGCAGCGAATGCCGTCGGCGTGCGCCACGCCGGCGTTGTCCTGCGAGCTGCCTTTCACCAGCAACCCGAAGCCGACGTAGCTCCCGCCGACCGCGACGTGGATGCGCAGCGTGTCGGGTTGGAGAGTGCCGCTCGCCGAGAGCAGGGCCCCGTCCAAGTTGAACGAGTTGGCGCAGCCGTGACCGCGCGCGGCGGGTGGCGAAGGCACGGTGTCGGGATCGGCGCACGGACATGGCGTCGCCAGGGTTCCGTCGCCCGAGCAGAACGGCGAGCCGACGCCGCTCGCGACGGTGAACGATCCGATCGCGCGCGGGCTGCCGTTGAACGCGCTGTCGAGCGCTCGCACGCTCCACGTGTATGCACCGGGAGCGAGTCCGCGCACCGTCCAGCTCGTATTCGCGTCGACATTGCCCGGCTCGGGGATCACGCGCTCGCCGGCCGGGCCGCTGCCCAGCGTTGTGAGTTCGATGTCGTACGTCAGCGAGCTCGACGGCGTCGCATCGTCGCTCGGCGCGGTCCACGACAGCGTCACGCTGCCCGGGCCGGTGTTCGTCGCGTTCACGTTGCCCGGCGCTCCCGGTGCACTGTTCGCCGCCGAGGCGTCGTTGCGGAACAGCTGCGCTCGCGCTTCTACGAGCCCATTGCCGCCCGCGACGTAGTACGCACCGGCGACGAAGTAGTCGAGATCGCCGTCGGAGTCGACGTCGAACCACGTGAACGCGCCGCCGGCGTTGCCGGCGATCGGTGCGGGGAGCGGCTCGCTGGCGAGCGCGAACGTGCCGCCGCTGTTCGCGTAGACGAGCGAGCGTCCGAAGATCTCGCCGTCACCGAGCCACTCGCCGCTGACGAGCAAGTCCTTGTCGCCATCGGAGTCGTAGTCGGCCCACGTCACCGCGTTGAAATCGAGCCACGGCTCCGTCGGACTCTGGAAATCGTGCACGACGTCGAAGGGCGTGTATCCACCTTGAGCATCTCCGAAGAGGATGCGAACGATCGTCTCGCCCGTCTGGTTGGGCAGGTCGATGTTGCCCGCGTACACGATGTCCAGGTCGCCGTCGTCGTCCACGTCCCCCCAGTCCGCCGTGCCATAGCGGATGAACGCCAGATCGCTGCTCGCGAGCTGCATCGTGCCCGCGTCGTTGCGGTACACGTTCATGAAGTTGTCGCCGTACGGGCTGACGTTCGCCAGCAGGAGATCGAGGTCGCCGTCGCCTTCGAGGTCCGACCACGCGCTCACCGCGTTCGGCGCCGCAGGCAGTACGATCCCCGAGTCCGTGAACGTCCACGCATCGCCCGCGCCCGGGCCGTCGTTGCGCCACAGTTGTGTCGGCTGGTAGGCGAACTCGCCCACTACCGAAGGGATCAGAAGGTCGAGATCGCCGTCGTTGTCGTGGTCGACCCACGTGATCGAGTGCAGATCGAGCGTCGAGAAGCCCGAGTCTTCCCGGTATTCCGGCAGCACCGTCGACGTGCGCACCAGCACGCCCGCGTCGTTGCGGAACAGGACCATCGGTGCGAACGAGCCGGCGACGGTCACGTCCGGATCTCCGTCGTTGTCGAAGTCTCCCCACGCCAGATCGGCCGCGCCGAAGTACAGACCGCTGGCATCCAGTGCGATCGGAGTGAGCGTCCACGTGGTGGAGTTCGCCGGACCGTCATTGCGGTACAGCGTGAGGCGATGCTCCACCGACCCGAAGTAGACGACGAAGTAGCCCGCGATGAGTAGGTCCAGGTCGCCGTCGCCATCGACGTCGGCCGGCGCCGCGGACGCGATCCAGAAGTCGGTCTCCGGGCTCGAGTTGAGGTCGGGGTCCGAGAGTGCGAATTCCGTGAAGCCGAGCTGTGCGTGCGCGGGCTCGCTTCCGAGGGCGACCGTGACTGCGAGCGCGGCAGGCAACGTGCGCCAAGCCCACCAGGCCGCGTGTTGGTTTCGTGCGTGTGTCATGTCCAAAGTCCTCTGTCGTCGTCTACGGCGCCAACCCGCGGCTCGACGATGCGCGTCAATATCGCGGCCGTCACGCGACGCGGGGATGCTCCGAACTGAGGCGTGAGGCCGGGGAAAGGTGCGTAGCGAGAGGCGATGCGTCCGTACCGGCGGGCCGCGTGCGGGCGACTCCACGGACAGGCTCTCAGTGCGCGGCGCAGACTACCGACTCGCGATGATCCGCCACGGTCGGTACACCGCCGCGCCGATCGCGAGCAGCACCAGCCCGATCCCGACGTCGCGCGCGTTCGCCTGCACGAGATTGCTGATCACGAGGGCGCCCGCGAAGCACAGGTACAGCACCGGCGCGAGCGGATAGAGCGGGCTGACGTACGGACGCGGCAGATCGGGCCTCGTCCGCCGCAATCGCAGGAGCGCGAGCGCCGCGAGCGCGTGGAAGATCCACTCGGCGAACACGACCGAGTTCACGAGGACCTCGGCCTGTCCCCAGAACCAATACGCGAGGCACAGCAAGAGCTGCACGACGAGTGCGAGCGTCGGCGCGCCGGTGCGCGGATTCAGCTCCTCGAACTTCTTGAAGAAGAGACCCTCGCGCGCCATCGCCACGTAGAGCCACGGCGACGCGATGATCGTCACCGCGCAGACGCCGAGCGCCGAGATGCCCATCGCCGCCCGCAGGATCTCGCCGCCGGACGGGCCCAGCGTCCGTCGCGCGACCTCGCTCGCGAACTGCGGGTCGGCGACGAGGCCGTCGATGCCGAGCACGCGCAGGTACGCCGTGTTGATCGCCAGGTACACGGTCACGACGCCGGCGATGCCGAGAAGGATCGCGCGCGGCAGAGTGCGTGACGGGTCGCGCACCTCCGGCGCGATGTAGAACACGAGCTGCCACCCGCCGAACGCGAAGAGCACCGGCAGCATGGCTCGCGGTGCGCCCTGCCAGAGCGATCCCGCGGTCGACTGTCTCACGACGGGCGCGGCCGCGGGCGGATCGAAGAAGATCCACGCGCCGGCGACGAGCGCCGCGATCGCGCCGAGCTTGATCAGCATGCACGCGTTCTGGAACGTCGCCCCGGCCTTCACGCCGAGCATCGTGATCCCGGTGATCGCGATCAGGATCGCCGCGCCCGCGACCTCTGCGCTCGCGCTCCCGGGTGGTCCGATCCCGGGCACGATCCCGTGCAGGTTGGCGGTCGCGATCGACATCATGACTGCGCACGCGCCGGTCGAGATCACGAACAAGACGACCCACGCGAAGAGGAACGCGAGGAACGGCCCGAAGGCTTCGCGCAAGAACACGAACCAGCCGCCGGCGTGGGGGAGCGATGCGCCGAGCTCGGCGAACGTCAGCGCGCCGTTGATCGCGATCAGCCCGCCGACGCCCCACAGCGCGAGGAACCACGCCGGGTCGGGAACGGCTTCGGCGACCGCGCGCGGGTTGAAGAAGATCCCGACGCCGATGATGCCGCCCATGACGAGCATGGTCGCGTCGAAGAGGGAGAGGCGCGGGAGAGACGCCACGTGCGGCAGAATCGGCTACCCCTTCGCGTCGCGCAAGCTCGCTGTGCACTCGCTCGCTACTTCGGATCGCCGGTCAGGATCCACGCAGCCCAGTCGCGCGTCGGGTGGCCGTCCGCGCGCAACTTCATCCTCAGCGCTCCACAGACCTTCGGCGACGGATCGACCGCCCACTGCGGACTCCTTGGCCCGCTGCTTCACTCGTCGTGAGCGGACACGGATCACAAATCGCCCCTCGCGCGATCGGAGCGGTTTCCGGTGCGCCCGGACCGCGCCGTCAATCGGGCGCGCCGGTCAGCACCCAAGCCGCCCAATCGCGTGTCGTGTACTTGGGCGCGCCGCGCTCGTCCCGGGCTTCGCGCAGCGCCGTCTTCGCTTCCCACAGCGCGCGATGCTTCGGCTTCTTCTCGATCCACAGGCGACGGTAGAACTCGAGCATCAGCTCCTTCGTCGCCTCGTCGGGCACCTTCCACAAGGAAGCGAGGACCGAGCGCGCTCCGGCCATCTGCAACGCGCGCTGCAGGCTCGCGACTCCCTGTCCGGCTCGACTGGCTCCGACGCTCGTATCGCACGCGGAGAGCACCGCGAGCTCGCACGACGAAAGGTCGAGCGCGGAGATCTCCTCGGCGGTGATCAGGCCGGGCACGCGTGCGAGCGCGTCGGCCGGAAGGCTGGCGCCCGCGAGCGCGATGCCGCACAAGAGCATCGGACTCATCCCGCGCACCTCTTCGTCGCCGGCGCTGCGCCGGCCCAGTCCGCTCTTGAGGTCGAGCGGCTCCGCGTCGTCCCACGACGGGATGGACGCGGGTGCGAACCATCCGTGAGTCGCGACGTGCAGCCACCGCATCTTCGGCGCGAGGTTCACGAGTCGATCGCGCGTGGCGTCCGCTCCGCTGAGCAGCGACCGCGGGGCGGCGTCGCCCCATCGGCTCGCGTGGAGGTCCGCGATCGAGCGGGCCTCTTCGAGCGTCGCGGGGAGCTCCGTGAATCCGCGCTCCCACGCACCGCCGCGCAAGATTCCGCGAGCGTCGCTCGCGGCGCTCTTCCCGACCACCGCTGCGACGACGATCGGAGCGTGCCCGTACTCGACGCCTCCGATCACGAGCAGATCGTTCGAGCCGGCGGGACGACTCGGCCGCGAAATCAATTCCGCGGCCGTCGCCCTCGTCTCGATCGACCATCGATCCCCGAGGCGCGCGGGCTCTCCGTTCGCATCGCTCGCGCCTTCGTCGACGAGCGCATCCATCGGGACGAGGTGCAGGACGTCGTCGAGGACGAGGATCAGTCGATCCGCGCCCGCGAGCGACGAACGAAGCGGATCGAAGACGCGCTCGCGGAGCGCGCGGCTCGCGTCGTCGCTGCTCGACGTCGCGACGCCGTGTGACGCGCTCACGCCGCGGAGCTCGGCGCCGACTCCCAGGCTCGAGCGCCAGGCTGCGACGGCTTCGCCGATCCGATCGATGGAGCCCAGCTCGACGCGATCGAGCGTGCTTGCGCTCGAACGCCGCACGACATGAGCGCACAACACCGGCTCCGTTCGATCGGGATTCGTCGTGTCCGAGGCTCCGGCGGGTTCGCTCGTGGGATCGATCACGGTGCGCTCGTATCGGCGGTAGCACACGAGCGCGTCGCGTTCCGACAAAGTCGCGGCGAGCTGGCGCGCGTCCACGGACGAGGCGAGAGCCTCGCCGGCCGGCATCTCCCGCGCGAGCGCGACGAGATCACGCTCGGCCGCCTCGCGCGCCGCGACCGCGCGGTGGAATTCGTCGCTCGCCGTGCCGCGCTGCGCGATCTGCGCGAGCTCGTGGCTGCGAGCACGAAGCGCCGCTCGCAGCTTCGCGTGGCGTGGATCCCCGGCCGTCCGGCGCATCCACTCGGCGGCGACGACGGACGCGCCGCGCGTCGTCTCGGCGAGCGCGAACGCCGCCTGATCGAGCGCGCCGTCGGGCTCGCACACGCCGAACCCCGCCGCGGCCGACAGCGCGAAGCCGATCGACGCGCGCATCGACTCGCACCGCGCGGTCGCTTCGCGGCCCGAGCTCGTGAGGATCGCCGTGTGCGCCGAGCGCGATTGCGCCGCGCACGTCGCCTCGACGAGCTCCGCGCAGCGCCGCATCGCCGATCGCCGCGCCGGACCGCCCGGATCCGCTCGTGCCGCCACGTGCGCGAGCGACCAGGCCAATCCCAAGCGCGCTTCTTGGAGCCGCTGTTGCTCCTCGGGGAGCGCGCGCCGGAGCGATTGCACGACCGACTCGCCGAGCGCGATCGATCGCTCGAGATCCCCGAGCCGGCGCAGCGTGTCGACGAGCGTCTGCTGCGTCGACTGAGTGTTCGGGTGATCGGCGGTCAACGTGCGCACTTGGACGTCGAGCACGCGCTCGAGCAGCTCGCGCGCGCCGGAGAGCTCGCCGGTCAGCGACAATGCGGCGGCGAGATTCGACTGCGCCAGCAGGAGATCGGAGTGATGCTCGGGAAGCTCGCGAGCCCACGTCTCGACGACGCGCTCGAGCAGCGCGCGAGCATCCTGGACCTGGCCGAGCAGGAGCAGCGTGCTCGCGAGGTTCATGCGCGCCATCTGCAGGTCGCGGTGCTCGTCGGGGAGCGACCTCGAGAGGACCTCGAGCACTTCCTCCTCCAGGGCTCGCGCGCCCTGCAGGTCTCCCAGGGCGTGCAAGACGCTGGCGAGGTTGCCGCGCGCCTTCTGCAGCTCCGCGTCGTCGGGCGGCCGGCCGCGCTCGAACTTCTCGCCGACGCGCACCAGCAGCGCACGCGCTGCGGCCCGCTAGCCGCGCTTGCGCAGCGTCAGTCCGAGATTCCCGCGCGCCCACGAGAGGTTCGGATCGTCCTCGGGCAGCGTGCGCGCCCGCGCCTCCAGCGCCAGCGTTCCGAGCTCGCGCGAGCGCTCGAGATCGCCGAGGGCCTCGACGGTGATGGCGAGGTTCATGCGCGCCGCTTGCAGCTCGGGATGGTCCGCGGGGAGCAGGCGCTCGCAGGAACCGAGCATCTCCTCCTGGAGCTCGCGCGCGTGCTCGAGATCGCCGAGCACGTACTTCGCGAGAGCCAGGTTGCCGCGCGTGCGCTGGAGATCGATGTGATCGCGCGGGTGGACTCGCAGACGATGCGCGTACGTGACGCTCCACGCCCGCACCGCGTCCGCGGCGGCCGAGAGCTCGTACGCTTGGCGGCCCAGATCGCGCGCCGCCATCGCGGCCACGTGGCTCGTCGCCGCTCCGCTCGTGCTCACCAGACGATCGAGCGTCGACGCGACGAGGTCCTGCGCCGCGGAGAAGTCGCGCCCCTCGCGCAGTCGCCGAATCTCGACGATCGCATCCGCCACGGCCCGCCCCGCGGCGCGGGTGGCGTCCGTCTCCACGGAGGCCGCCGCGTGGAGCTCGATCGCCGCCGTTTCCTCCGGCCGTGCGAGCGCAACCTGGATGGAGAACGTCTGCTCGGGCTCCAGAGCGAGCATCGCGTACGGCGTGTTGCCGCCGCCGGAGTCGTCGTCCTCGACGACGAGTTGGCCCTGGTCGCCTTCGACGCGCAGGAAGAGATCGACGCCGCCCGGCGCGGTGGCCCACACGTGGAGCGTGCCGGAGAAATCCGCTTCGAAGGGGATGCGCTTCGAGTGACCTCGACCCTCGAGCAGGGGATCGCTCGACGTGATCTCCAGAGGCAGCACGCGGTCGAACGGCGACGCGGGGGCGGGCTCGAAACGCTGCAGGACGGCGAACGCGAGCGACATCCACATGGAGGTCGAGCATACAAGAGACCCGCGTGCGGAAGCTCGCGCAACGAGCCATGGACGGCGCGCGCGGTCCCGGTGAGACTTCGCGCATGAAGTCCGTCGCGATCGCATTCGCCGTGCTCGCGCTCGCGAGCTCGACTCACTCCGCCGAGCGGATCACGAAGAACGCCGTACTGGTCCTCGTCGACGGTCTGCGCTGGCAGGAGGTCTTCTGCGGCGCGGATCGCGCGCTGGTCGAGCACGAGAAGGGGCGCGTCGAAGACCGCGAGGCGATCCTGAAGAAGTACTGGCGCGAGGACGCGGCGGCGCGCCGGGCCGAGCTCATGCCGTTCTTCTGGAGCACGATCGCGCGCGAAGGACAGCTCCTCGGCGATCGGGCAGCGGGCTCGCCTGCGACGGTCGAGAACGGTCTGAAGTTCAGCTACCCCGGCTACAGCGAGATGCTCGTCGGCTTCCACGACGCGCGCATCGACAGCAACGCGAAGAAGCCGAACCCCAACGTGACGGTGCTCGAGTTCTTGCACGGTCGGCCGGGATTCCAGGGTCGAGTCGCCGCGTTCGGCGTGTGGGACGTCGTGCCGTCGATCGTGAACCGCGAGCGCTGCGGGTTCTACGTGAACGCCGGCTTCGAGCCGGTGCTCGTGCCGCCGATCTCGCCCGAGCAAGCCCTCTTGAACCGGCTGAAGTCCGAGCTGCCGCGGCAATGGGACTCGATGCCGCCCGACGCGATCGGCTTCCGCGCGATGCTCGAGTACGTGAAGGCGCACGCGCCGCGTGTGCTCTACTTCACGTTCGGCGAGACGGACGAGTTCGCGCACGAAGGACGCTACGACCACTACCTCGACGCGGCGCGGCGGACGGACGAGCTCCTGCGCGAGCTGTGGAGCACGCTTCAATCGCTGCCGACGCACCGCGGCACGACGACCCTGATCGTCGCCGCCGACCACGGGCGCGGCCGCGGCCCCGACGATTGGGACAAGCACTCGAAGGACATCGAAGGGGCCGAGGAGATCTGGATCGCCGCGATCGGGCCCGACACGCCGCCGCTCGGTGCACGCCGCGACGCGGGAGCGGTCACGCAGGCGCAGATCGCGGCGACGCTCGCGGCGGCGGTGGGGGAGGACTGGTGCGCCGCGGAGCCGATCGAGGGGCTCTTGCGCTGAGCTCTGCCCTGGGCAGCGGATCGAGCTGCCCGATGCTCGCTCGAGAATTCGCGGATTGTCTTCCACCGAAGTCGGCGGATGTCATGAAGCGTGCGCCGACGGCGTCCACGCGCCGTCTCCCCCCTCGAACCGACGCAGCGAAAGACCCACGCCCCCAATGAGACCCACGAACCTCCTCGCGACCCTCGGGCTCTTCTTGACCCTGGTCCCGCGCGTCACCGCGCAGTGCTTGACCGGAGACGGTCTCGACGGCGGCCCGTCGTGCTCGAGCGCGTTCACGCAGGTGCCGCAGCCCAAGTTCAGCCAGCCGGCGCTGGGCATCTGCTGGCAGGACTGCGGGGTCCTCGCGACCGCCAACTATCGCGCGCAGTGGGGCATGGCGAACCCGCTTCAGGTCAACACGGCCGGCACGCCGCCCTCGTGCGGTTGGTACTCGACGACGCTGCGCCTCTACCAGGGCAGCATCCTGCGCTGGTCCGGCGCGATGCACATGACGTACTCGCGCACGTGGCTCGAGTCGGGCACGAGCGGCGGCGTGTACCAGGTGTGGCGCTACCTCGTGAACGGCGACTTGCGGTACGTGACCGCCAACCCGGGGCCGTGCGCGATTCCGCCGTGTGCCAATCCCAATCTGAACCGCACGCGTTTCACCGGCTACATCGATTACGCGCTCGATTGCTCGGTCCCGGGGGGCCTCTTGGAGCACGCCTGGATGATCACGCACGGCTGCGACGCGACGGAGCACGTGGCCGGCTTCCCGCGCGCCGGCACGTACCATCCCAATCGGTTCTACACGTTCCTCGGTCCGCGGGCCGGGTTCGTCGTCGGCGCCGGCGGCACGCTCGAGAACGGAGCCGTGGCGACCGAATCCGTGCGCAAGCTCGACGCGCTCGTGCTCCCGGCGCGCTGCGATCACGAGGAGCCGCTCTTGTTCGGAAGCTTCAATCCGAGCGCGAACGTGTGCTTGTGCGGCACCGGGCCGGGTCTTTGGTACGAAGCGTTCTTCACGGGCGCCGGCGGAAACGGGACGACGCTCAATCCGTTCCTCGGAAGTGATCCGTTCCGCTCCTTCCCGATCGGGATGTGGACGAATCCCAACGCGTACCCAGGCGTCGAGGAAGTGCGCTGGAACACGAACGAGCTGCAGTACGTCGAGTGCACCGGCGTCGGACGCAACGAGTACTACTACGGCGTGACGACCTCCGGCGGGTTCCCGGCGTTCACGATCAGCTCGCTCTTCCCGACGCCGCCGCCGATGCCGCTGCCGCAGACGTTCGTCGACCAGTCGAACTCGGTGCTGTTGCCCGCGAACGTTGCGACTCGCAACATCCCGTTCAAGAGCGATCACATCCTCAATCTCAACCTCTGATGCGCGGCGTCGACCCGGTTCGTACCCTCAATCCGGCGCGCCCGTGAGCACCCACGCCGCCCAATCGCGCGTCGTGTACTTCGGTGCGCCGCGCTCGTCCTTGGCTTCGCGCAGCTTCTTCTTCGCGTCCCACAAAGCCTGCGCCTTGGGCGTCTTCTCGACCCAGATGCGCCGGTAGAAGTCGAGCATCA
>CAZQHA010000131.1:0-10363 GCA_964592795.1 uncultured Planctomycetaceae bacterium
GGCCCGCGCCGCTCGTACCCCGAATTGCGGGATATCATCGATCGGGCAAGTGGATGGCACCGCGGTCGCCATTCCACGCAGTCGCAAAGTCACAGGGGGAGTCTGTGCATATCCAACGTTCGCAACGGCGATCGAGTGCGCGTCGTCTCGTCGCGGCGCTCGGTCTATTGGCATTTCACGCGGGCGCCGCGGATGCACAGAGTTGGGTGTTGCCGCCGCACTTCGAGGTGCTGCCGCTCGCGCACACGTTCGTGCTGCCCACGGGGATGGCGTTCGCGGACGACGGCTCGATGCTCGTCATCGAGAAGCGCGGCCTCGTCCACTTCGTCGATGCGCAAGGCGTGTGGCAGTTCACGCGATTCCTGAATCTGCAGCCCGAGGTCAACAACGTCCACGACCGCGGAATGATGGCGGTCGCACTGCATCCGGGGTTCGTGCCCGACGGCGGGCCGACGTCGTGGGTGTACTTCACCTACACCGTCTCCCCGGTCTTCGGTCAGGACTGGGGCTACAACGTCGACGATCGCTATTCGTTCGGACGGTTGACGCGCTACCGCGCGATCACGACCGCAGAAGGCGTCGTCGCGGACGAAAGCAGCCGCCAAGTGCTCCTCGGCCATCAGAATCCGGACGGCACGGTGCCCGATTGCATCGCGAGCCTTCCGGCGGTGCACGGGTCCGGATCGCTGCGCTTTGGATCGGACGGATCGCTGTTGATGTCGACCGGCGACGGCGCGCACGCGGACTTCATGGACGTCGGCGGCCTGGACGATCCGGGATTCGACGACTTCGTCCATCCGACGACGGGACTGCGCGGCCCGACTCCGAAGGCCCAAGATCTCGGCGCGTTCCGAGCGCGCTCGCTGACGAGCCTGGCGGGCAAGGTCCTCCGGCTCGACCCCGAGACGGGCGAGGGCTACGCGAGCAATCCGTTCTTCGACGGCAACCCAGCGAGCCACGCGTCGCGCATCTGGGCGCTGGGCCTGCGCAATCCGTTTCGGTTCACGATCGCCGCGAACACCGGCGCCACCGATCCGGCGCTCGGCGATCCGGGCGTCCTCGTGATCGGCGACGTCGGCTGGAACGCACGCGAAGAGATCAACGTTTCGAAGGTCGGCGGCGAGAACTTCGGATGGCCCTGCTTCGAAGGGCTGCTGCCGGAGACGCTGTATTCGGTCTACGACCCGGGCAATCCGAGCTTGCCCTCATGCTCGAATCCGGTCGTCGGAACGCTGACGAGCCCCGCGCTCGCGTGGCACCAGGAGGTCCCGACCGCGCTGTATCCGGCGGGTGTGTACGTCGACGAGAACGGGATACCGATCCCCGGTGGGTTCATCGGCAGCTGCTCGATCGCGGGACCGATGTACACGACCGGCGATTACCCGGCCGAGTACATCCGGCGCGTGTTCTTCGCGGACTACTCCGAGGGAGTCATCAAGACGCTGAACCTCAACACGAACCACGACCTGGTCGCGGTGCGCGACTTCGCGTCGCAGACCGGAAGCATCGTCTCGATGGAGCGACACCCGGTCACCGGAGACATCTGGGCGATCAGCTTGACGCAGAACCAGATCTTCCGCATTCGCTACGGCGCGAACTTGACGCCTCACGCGATCGCCAGCGCGACGCCGGACAAGGGCGATCCTCCGCTGATGGTTCAGTTCGACGGCTCGCTCTCGTTCGACCCGGAGCAGGACGCGATCACGTACGACTGGGATTTCGACGACGGCAGCCCCAACTCCGACCTGGCGAATCCGACGCACACGTTCAGCGCGGTCGGCGTATTCCACGTGCGACTGCACGTCACGGACGCGTTCGGTCAGACGGGGACGGCGCAGGTGAACGTCGCCGTCGGCAATTCGGCGCCGATCGCGAAGATCCGCACGCCGCCGATGGGCTCGACGTACGACGTGCCGACGCAGCTCTCGCTCTTCGCCAACGGCGTCGATCCGGAGGGCAAACCGCTGACGTACCAGTGGGACATCAGCCTCTACCACGCGACGCACGTCCACCCCGGCGCGTTCACGTCGAATCAGCAAGCGTTCGTCTTCGACATCGACAGCAGCCCGGAGGACCCGGAGCTCCTCTATTACGAGATCGCCTGCACCGTGACCGACGCCGGCGGTCTCACCGGCACGGATCGCGTGTTCGTGTACCCGTCGACGCACGTCAAGGACATGGCCGGCGTCGCGCTGCCGATCTCCTCGCTCGACGTCCTGGCGCCGCCGGCGCCTGTGGCGGACAGCCACCCCCGACATCGAGGTGATCCGCGACCAGAAGCGTCCCCCGATCGGTGACGCGAACACGCTGCGCCAATTCTCCACGTCGCACAACGGCGACCAGGGCAGCGACGATTGGATCGGATACGAGCTGCTGACCACGCACGGCCCGGAGTTCCGCTTCGTCGGCTTCGAGTTCCAGGAGGGCAAGCACTTCACCGACGGCGGCTGGTTCGAGTCGATGAAGGTCGAAGTGCGCGAGAGTGGCGTGTGGGCCACGGTCGATGACTTGACGATCGAGCCCGACTACCCGTTCGAGAAGGGCGAGCAGCCTTCCTTCGACGGCATCGGGTACCAGACGTACGACATCTCGTTCGCGCCGAAGCGCGGCGACGCGATCCGCTTGCGCGGCGATCCGGGGGGCTCCACGGGCTTCGTCTCGTGCGGCGAGCTGCGCGTGCGCGCGATCGAGGCCATACCGGTGGGGGCGCTGCACGACCTCACGGACCTTGGCAGCTTGATCGTGCCTGGTCCGGGATTCCTGCGTCCTTCGCCGCGCATCCCATACGGCGGCGATCCGAGCGTCGTCCACAACGGCACGTTCCCGCCGGTCGGGAGCACGAGCACGATCACCGAGTACCGGACGCTGCCGGCGAATCCGCTCGCACCGGCGCCCGCCGTGTGGATCGGGTACGCGTTCCAGACTCCACGCGACGTCTCGCGGGTCGTGTTCCAGGAAGGGCGCGAGCTCTCCGGCGCGGGCGCGCTCGCGAGCCTCGGCGTGGAGTACCGGACCGCGGTCGGAAGTCCGTGGACGCCGGTGAGCGGGCTCATGATGTCCCCGCTGTATCCGGGAGCGAACGGCGTGAACTACGAGACCGTGCAGCTGGACTTCGACGCGGTGAACGCGCAGGCGATCCGGGTGATCGGACCGCCGGCGATCGCGGGCGGCGATCTGTGCGCGGGCGAGGTGCGAGTCTTCGGGCCGACGCCGCCTTAGTTGTTCGCGCTCGTCAGCCCGAGGAGCGATTTCGTCGACCACCATGCGTCGATCGCGCACTCGCCGAGCTGGGGACGCGCGTCTCCGAGGAGCGCGTCGGCGTCCTCCACCTTCTCCGCGTCGAGCACGAAGACGCCCTCGCCCTCGCGCTCACCGGAGAACGTTCCCGACCACACGACGCGGCGTTCCTCGCGCAGCTTCGCCAGCGCGTCGCTCGCGCGCGCCGCGTCTTGCACGGTGACCATCACGTAGCCGCGCATGTTGGAGTTCGGCGCGGCTCCTCCGGCGCGCTCGGTGGCGGCCTTCAGCTCGTTCTCGAGATCGAGCGTCTTGCGCAACGCGTTCGAAGCGCGCATCGAGCACAGCTCGGCCACGAATACCTGCTCCTTCACGCCCGGGTCGGTGTCCACGAGCGCGCGTGCTTCCTCGATCGTCGCGACGTCGAGGACGAAGATCCCGCGCCAGGTCGGATCCTGCGGCTTGTTGAACGGACCCGCGATGAGGAGCTTGCGCTCCAGCGCGAGCCTCTCCATGTTCGCGAAGTGGCCCGCGAAGATCCGCTGTCGCTCCTCCGCGCTCTTCGCCCCCGAAAGGGGTCCCGTCTTCAAGTACGCGAGGACGTAGCTCGCGTCGTCGGTCGGCCGCGTCGCGGTCGACGAGCAAGCCGTGACCAGCAGGGTTCCGAGCGCGATCAGCACCGAGAGCAGGTGGGGCGGGCGTCGAGCGTTCATGGCTGCGATCACGTTACCAGAGCCGCTAGCATGGCGGCCCGCATGGCCCGCGCGAATCGGACGATGACCGACAAGATCGCGTCGGTGCGCGCGGACCTCGCTCGGCTCGGGCAGCCGATGGTGCCGAGCGACCGGTTGTCGCAGATGGCCGATCTCTTCACGGGCCCGGAAGGGAACCTCGTCCCGATCCGCACCTCGAGCCCGGAGTTCCCCGTCGCTCTCGAGGCGTCGCGCGAGTTCGCGATGCTCGAGTACACGCTGCGCCACTGGCCGTTCGACCGCAACGACGGCCGCGCGTTGGTGATGCTGAAGCACTCGATCCAGGACCCGATGCTGCAGTGGGACCGCACGCGTCCAGCGCGCGGCAAGAGCCTCCAGACCGAGCTCTTCGTCGCTTCGATGTGCCATCGCGCTGGGTTCGACCCCGTGAAGCTCGGCAATCCGGACGTTCAATGCGTCGTTCGCGAGAAGCCGTTCGGAGTCGCGGTCAAGCGCGCGCTGTCGCCGAACGACGTGATGGACCTCGTCCGAGACGCCACCGAGCAAGTGCTGGCGACCGGAGACCGCGGCATCCTGTTCCTAGACATCAGCTGCGCGTTCCACCAGCGCTTCGGGTTCGTCACGCGACCGTTGACCGACGCCGAGACGTCCGAGCTGCACGCGGCCTGGGTGCGCAAGTGCATCGAGCCCTGGTACGGCGAGCTCAAGCGCACCGTGCGAGGACATCAGACGATCGGCGTTTACTTCTGGAGCTGCTTCCTGCGCTTCGCGCCCGGCAGCGGATGGCAGCCCGAAACGCTCCTGATGGACGTCGACACGAGCCAGGAGAACCGCAGCCACCGGCGGCTCTTCGCGGCGTTCCGCAGCGCTCTCGCCGAGGCGTATCCGCCGCAGCGTTACGTCCCCCTGGGCTGAGCGGGAGCGGGCGCAGCCCCGCGCTCGCGACCTCTGCTAACCTCTCGGTCGCACGAGATCTCTGGAAGTCCTCTCCCCGGCCGGCGGCTCGTGCGAGGAGGTTTCCGATGCTGGCGTTGACACTCGCACTCGTCCTCGCGTCGCCGTTCACCGAGCTTCGACCGGAGGATCCCGACGACGGCGCGCCGAAGGTGGTCTCGATGGAGCCCGAGAACGGCGCGGTCGACCTCGACCTGAAGAAGACGACGAAGCTCGTGGTCACGTTCGATCGACCGATGTCGACGGGCGGTTGGTCCTTCTGCGGTGGGGGGCCGGACTTCCCACCGTTCAAGGGCAGGCCGCGTTGGGACACGCCGAAGAAGATCGTCGTCGACGTCGAGCTGGAGCACGGCAAGGACTACCGCTTGAGCCTCAACTGCGGCGCGACGAACTTCCGCAGCGACAAGGACGTCCCGCTCGTCCCTGTCCCGTGGACCTTCTCGACGGCGCCGGAGAAGCTCCCGAACCAGGCGACGCAGAAGGCGGAGAACAAGAAGGCGTTCGAAGCGCTGCAGGAGTTGCTGGCGAGCAAGTACTCGTACTACGACCTGCGCGTGCGCAACTGGTCGAAGCTCTTCCGCGAGCACGAGGCCGCGATCGTGAATGCCAAGACGACGCGCGGCTGGGCGGCCGCGGTCGCGAAGATGCTCTCGGTCACCGAGGACATCCACATGCATCTCCGTCTCGGAGATCGCGTGTTCGCGACGGGTACGCGGGCGATCGACTCACGCTTTCGCAGGAACCTCGTCGAGCAGTACGTGCCGGTGCAGCCCGCCGGCGACCACGGACTGCAAGGCCGCACGAGCGACGGAATCGGCTACGTGATGATCTCGGCCTGGGAGAACGCCACCGCCGTCGCCGCGATCGAGCAAGCGCTCGCGGCTCTCCGCGATTGCCGCGCGCTGATCGTCGACGTGCGGCCGAACAGCGGTGGCGACGAGCTCCTGGCGCGGAGCGTCGCGGCGTGGTTCGTCGACGGCGCCAAGGCGTACGCGAAGAACCGCTATCGCGAGAAGGCCGGTTCGGACGGATTCGGGCAGGTGCTCGCTCGAACCGTGACCGGCAACACGAGCGCCGAGAAGCGCATCACCGCCCCGATCGTCGTGCTGACGAGCCGCTACGTGATGAGCAGCAACGAGTCCTTCGTGCTGATGCTGCGGCAGGCGCCGCACTGCACGGTGGTGGGCGAGCGCACTTATGGAAGCAGCGGAAATCCCAAGTCGCACGATCTCCCGAACGGCGTGACGATCGTCGTGCCGTCGTGGCAGGACATGACGCTCGACGGCAAGTGTTTCGAGGGGGTCGGAATCGCGCCGGACGTCGAGGTCGCCGTCGCGGCCAAGGATCTCGAGCGCAAGGACCCCATCTTGGAGCGCGCCCTCGAGCTCGTGCGCGAGAAACTCTAGGCAGACCGGCCAGATCCTCGGGTTCCAGGGATTGCGGAATTCCAGGTCCGGCGGGACGATCTCGGCCGTGGGGCCCCGCATCCTGTTCGCGCTGATCGCTCTCGGCGCTCCCGCGCTGGCCATCGACCAGATCACGGTCTCGGTCCCGGTCCCGATCAACCGGACCGGCCTGCCGAACCAATCACACCCGTTCGACGTGCCGGGGTTCGATCCGGCGCTCGGGACGCTCGTCGGACTGAGATGTCACATGTCGATGCACGAGCTGATGGAAGCTCGGGGCGAGAACGAATCGCCCGCGCCTGCCGGGCTCGAGTGGAGATCCTCGGTCGGCTTCCAGTTGCGCGGGCTCGACTCGACGCTCCTCATCGACCGTTCCTTCCCCGAGCAGACGGCGTCCGCGCGCCTGGCGCCGTACGACGGGCTCACCGATTTCGCCGGGCCGTCGGGGTTCACCGTGCAGCTCAAATCGGTCATCGAGGAGCTCGTCTACGAGACCGGACGGCCGATCGATCTGGCGCGCTTCCACGGCGCCGGTCCGCGGCCGTTCCTGGTGCGCTACGTCGGAACGAACGTGTTCGCCGCGGGTACCGCGAACACGACCGCGTCGCTGGATCACAAGATGTGGGCGCGACTCGTCGTGACGTACTACTACAGGCCGCCGCCGGGTCCCTGACCCGAAGTTCTCGACGTTTCGCCACCGCGGGCGGCGCGGCCGACGGATTCGGTCGCATGCAGAGCCCGAAGCACGCCGCGAATCCCTCCCCCCCGGTCGCCGGCGCCGTGCTCGTCGTGCAGCGCTGGAACTCGTGGGTTCGCGTGCTCGACACGGAGAGCGGGCTCACTCGCTGGGTGAATCTGGCCGAGACGCGATTCGAGCCGGCATCGCCCGACGCAGCCCGCGCTTTCGCGCCGGCGTTGACTCGCGAGGGCGACTAGACGCGCCGCGGTCCGACGCGCCGTCGGACCGCGGTGCATCGCGCGTCACGAAGAGCTCGAGGCCTTCGAGCTGGGCTCGCGGGCGCGTGTATCCCGCCCGTCCTCGGAGCCCGACGGGCTCGTCGAGCCATCGCGCGACGGCGACGCGCGGAAGGTGTCCATCGACGTCAATCCTTCGCGGATCGCGTACTTCGTCAGCTCCGCCGTGCCGTGCAGGCCGAGCTTCTCGGCGATGTTGCGGCGGTGCGTCTCGACGGTCTTGATGGAGATGTGCATCTCCTTCGCGGTCTCCTTCGACGACTTGCCTTCGGCGACCAGCTGGAGCACTTCGCGCTCGCGCGCTCCGAGCGTCGAGTACGCGGAGGGCTCGTTCGAGTTCCGCGGATGCGTCGATTGGGACACGACCATGCCCGCGATCTCCGGGCTCAGGAACGTCTGACCGACGCTCGCCGCCCGAACCGCGCGCAGGAGCTCGTCGTGCGCGCCGATCTTGAGCACGTATCCCGATGCGCCCGCATCCAGCATGTGGAGCACGTTTCGTTGATCGGCGTACGCCGAGAGCGCCACCACCTTCACGTTGCCGTACTGCGTCGTGATCCGGTGCGTCGCCTCGACGCCGTTCAGCTCGGGCATGCCCACATCCATGACCACCACGTGAGGTGCGAGGCTCTTCACCATGCCGAGCGCGGTTCTTCCGTCGCGGGCTTCCCCGACGACCTCGAAATCCGGCTCGTGCTCGAGCAGCACTCGCAATCCTTCGCGCATCAATTGATGATCGTCCACGAGTAGGATCCGGACAGTCATCGCCTCACTTCCTTTCGTCTTTCATTGGGAACCAGGGCACGGGAGCACCACATCGACCCGTGCACTCCTCTCTCCTCTTCATTCCGAACTCGATCGCACGGCCATCGACGCGCCGGTGAGTCGCCGGGATCGGCCGGAGTGCGCCGCGGCGTCGGCGAGAGCCTCCGTCCGGCGCGTCATCTCTCCTCCTCGGGCGGGTAGTGATCCGTGTACCACGGGGGGTTCATGGCAACTCCCGATCCCGACTTGCTCCGTGCGCTGGGCTTTTTCCGAGCAGCTTTCGGGGTGTCAACCAGGGGAACCTTGTAGATCCAGCGCTTTTTCTTGCAATTCGGGCGCGGCTCACGGCGCGGCCCTCACACGACCAGGCAACGCGACCCGCGCGGCGGCTCGGCGAGGAGCTTCGCGAGCGCCGAGAACTCGACCGGCTTCACGAGGTGCGCGTCGAACCCCGCTTCGCGCGTCCGGTCGCGTGCTTCCTTTTGACCCCAGCCGGTCAGCGCGATCAGGACCATGTCGTGACCCCAAGGCTGCGCGCGGATCTGGCGCGCGGCGCCCTCGCCGTCGAGCCGCGGCATGCCGAGGTCCAGGAGCACCGCCTCGGGCCGGAATCGCTCCGCGGCCTCGACGGCTTGGATTCCGTCGTACGCGATCTCGACGACGTGCCCCGTCGTCTTCAAGAGCATCGCCAGACTCTGCGCGGAGTCGAGGTTGTCGTCGGCGATCAGCACGCGCCGACCCAGACCCGTCGGGGTTGGGGCATCGATGCGTTCCCTGGGCTGCGCCCCGCCTTCCGCGCTTTCCGGCGCGAGCACCGGGAGCCGCACCACGAACTCGCTGCCGCACCCTTCGCCTTCGCTGAACGCGGTCACCGTGCCGCCGTGCAGCTGGACGAGCCGGCGCACGAGCGCCAGGCCGATGCCCAGCCCGCCCTGCGCCTGATCGAGCGTGCGCTCGCCCTGCGTGAACAGCTCGAAGAGCTGCGGCAGCATCGTCGCGGGAATTCCGACGCCCGAGTCCGTCACGCGGATCACGACCTGCTCTTGGCCGTTCTCGTCGGACCGAGCGCGCTCCACGCGCACTCCGATCTTGCCGCCGTGCTCGGTGTACTTGGCGGCGTTGCTGACGAGGTTGCCGACCGCCTGCGCGAGACGCGTCAAGTCGCCGTGCACGCGGACGGCGTCGCGGGGCAGGTCGAGCGAGAGCTCGTGGTGGCGCGCGTCGATCAGCGGGCGGTTGATCTCGATCGCGCGCGCGATCACGGACGAGATGTCCACCGGCTCGCGCTGGAGCTTGATCTTGCCCTGCGTGATGCGCGAGACGTCGAGCAGGTCGTCGACGAGGCGCGTGAGGTGCTCGCCCTGCCGCTCGATGACCTCGCGGCACCAGATGATCTCCGAGTCGTCGATGGACTTCATGCGCATGAGCTGAACGGCGTTCTGGATCGGCGCCAGCGGGTTCCGCAGCTCGTGCGCGAGGAGCGCGATGAACTCGTCCTTGCGCCGATCGGCCTCGAGGAGCGCCTGCTCGAGCCGCTCGCGCGCCGCGTTCTCGAGCTGGAGCGTTCGGATCGCCTGCGCGAGCTCCGTGTTCGCGGCCTCGAGCACCGAGTTCATCTTCCTGAGCTCGGCGGCCTTCTCCGACTGCAGCGTGCTGTTCGCGAGCGAGAGCTCCTCGTTCGCCTGCGCCAGGCTCTGGTTCGCCTCCTGGAGCTCGCGCCGCTTGCGGTGGAGCTCGACGAGCACCGCGATCTTGCTGCGCAGGATCTGCGGCACCACGGGGACGTAGACGTAGTCGACCGCACCGAGCTCGTAGCCTTTCAAACGGTCGAGATCGGTGACGTGCAGTCCCGTGACGAAGATGATCGGCGTCTTCTCGAAGCGCGGGTGCTTGTGGATCAGCGCCGCCGTCTCGAAGCCGTCCATGCCGGGCATGCTCACGTCGAGCACGATCACGGCGAACTCGTCCTTCATCAGCCGGTCGAGCGCCTCTTCGCCCGAGCGAGCCATCACGAGGTGCTCGCCGAGCTCGGACAGGATCGCTTCGTAGCTCAGGAGCCGCGCCGGCTGATCGTCGACGAGGAGGATGTTGACCTTTTCCTTGGCGCTCATGGGTCGCTCTCGTTCAGCGGTGCAGCCAAATGCGAAGCAACGACAGGAGCTGCTCCGTGTTCACGGGTTTCGCGATGTAATCGGAAGCGCCGGCTTCGAGGCACTTCTCACGGTCGCCCTTCATCGCCTTGGCGGTCAGCGCGATGATCGGCAGCAGCCGGAACTGCGGCTCGGAGCGGATGCGGCGGATCGTCTCGTACCC
>CAZQHA010000132.1:0-10318 GCA_964592795.1 uncultured Planctomycetaceae bacterium
GTAACCTTGGGGTGCTGAGATCTGCAGCAGCTCTCCCTGTTGCACGCGGTCGTGCAGGTATCGCGAAACGACGCCATTGGCCTCTCGCTTCACCGTGATCTCGACGTAGTCATGTTGCGTGGGCGAAGAAGCGATGGTGTATGCGCGTTTCACGGTCTTGCCAGCGAGAGCGACTGCGAGTGTGAGGAACTGGCCCGGGAGAAACGTGAATGGGATCTCGCCCCCAGTTGGATTCATGAGGCGGAATGTCTTGATCGTCGGTGTCTCGTCGAAAATGCACGCAACACGCAACGATCCACCCCACGTCGCCATGGCGGACTCGCGTGACGTTCGGGTCACCGTGGTGCGGAGCTCCGAGGCGGCAGCCGCTGCGGATCTCGACTCGCTAGCCCTGAAATTGGGCGCGGTCGCGACCCGAGAGTCGGCGCTCGGCTCCGGAGCGACTGCATCTGTGACGGACGGCCCCGTCAGCCGCTGCAGAAGATCGGCAGCCCGCCGCATCTTGTAGAAATACATGCCGATCATCGCGGCCGCGAACGCAACGAGCAGCACCATCACGATCGAGTGCGACCAGGAGAGGCCCAACGGTCCGGTTCTCTCCGCCGCCGTAGTCGACGCGGCCAAGTTCATCTGGCTTTTGAACCATTGCAGCGCGATCTGACGGGATTCCTGACCGTCGGCGAGCGCGCGGTGCGCGGCGAGACCACTGTCGAAACGCGCAAGGCCCTCCCGAATGCGCGCGAGCGCGGCCTGCATGGCTGCGAGATCGCTCGTCGGCGCGGCACGCAACAGCGAGTCGAAGCCTTCACCCATGAGCGCGTTGCCGCTCTGCATGCGCTCGTGTGCGGCGCGCTGAAGCTCTTCCTTCTGCTGCGGCGAGAGAGCGGGCAGCTCCATCAAGGAGGGGTAGAGCTCCTTGGGCGGAGGCGAGCTCATGCCACGCATCATCTCCTCCATGCCTTGCATCGGCCCCGAACCCACGCCGCTTGGAGTGTCGGCTTGCACGCCGCCTGCCTGAGGATGGTGCTTAGCATGCTCCTCGGGGCTGATCTGCGCGACGCCATGGATCGACAGCGAGCTCGCGCACACGAGCGTGAGCAGGACGTGGCGCGTGCTCATCGCGGTGCCATCCCTGAGCGAGCGCGCTCGGACTCGTAGGAGCGCTTGATCACCTCGTCGCGCTGCCAGCGGCGAAACTCGGCGATCGTCACCAGCCGACCCGCGACGAGGCCAACCACGACGTACACTCCAGCCATCGCAAACTGATCGGCATTGGCGAACGGCGAAGCCCGCCAGGTCCAGACGACATGCGTGAGATAGAGGAGACTGGCCGAGGCGGCTGCGATCAGACCTCCGCGAATTGCGAACGTGTTCGCGGCGATCAGCACCGGCACAAGAAACAGCCCCGCGAGAAAGATGTGTAGCCCGTGCAGCGCGTGCGTGCGCGTGCCCAGCAGGAAGTGGCCACCGGCAATCACGGCCAGCCAGCCGATCGTGGCGCGTAAGGCATGTCGTCGCTCACCGTCCATTCGGTCAAACCGAACGCCTTCCGACGTGGGGGGCGGCAACGTCTCCTTTGATCACGCTCGCACGCTCCGTCGTTCCGAAGGAGTTCGACGAACACTCGCCGCCGCCGTCGTCTGGCTGTGGGCAATCCGGAGTGCGGCACGAGCGCCATCCGGCGACGAGCTTGTACTCGCAGCGCCTCGGTGCGATCTCCAGAATGGCCGTCCCCGCGGCGATGCGACCCGGATTCGACATGTTTTCGTGCTTCATGCCTGAGTCTCACCAAACGTGGAGCACGCGATTCATCGTGCCGAACTTGTTCTGCACGCAATTCGGGCAGCCGCCGTACGGTCGGTCGCAGTCCGGCGCGCAGCGCCATTCGCCATCGACGACGAACTTGTACTCGTAGCGGCCCGGCTCGAGTCTCAAAGTGGCTCGCCACTCCCCCTTGGTCCTGCGTCGCATCGGAAGTGCTTTGGGATTCCAATCGTTGAATGACCCAGCCAGGAAGACCTCTTTGGCCCTGACACGCGCAATGAATTCTTGAGGAATGTGTTCTTGTTGCTTCTGCATTCGATTGATCATTGTTCACTCTCGTCACGTTGGAGGGCATGAATCAGCGTGCGCCTACGTTCCGTTCACGTCCGTGCCTCGAAGCTCCTCACGCTGTGACGTCGATATGTTCGTCAGTGGATCTCGAGCACGCAGTTCCTCGTGCCAAAGTCGTTCGGCGTGCAGTGCGGACACCCCAGGTGCGATCCCTCGCAGGCTTCTTGGCATCGCCACTCGCCGTCTAAGACGTACTTGTATTCGTAACGACCGGGCGCGAGCTGCAATGTGACGGTCCAGTCCCCACCATCGTTTGCTCGCATCGGTATCGCCTTGGGGTTCCATTCGTTGAACGACCCGGCGAGAAATGCCTCCTTGGCCTCGGGTGCATGCGTCCGGAACTCGTGATCGGTGCGCTTCAGTGTCTTAGACAATTGAGCCATGGGTGATTCTCCGGTCGGTGCAGGTGTCGATCGATCCCATCTCACATGTCGCTCATTCCGGCCATGGACCCATTCGCCGCTTGCGGCATCGCCGACTGAGGCGCTGGCATCGGAGGCATGAGGCCCGTGAGCTGCTTTCGCTGATCGTCCATCAGGATCGTCGCGGCCCTGCCCACTGCGCGTATGAAGGCAATGCGCTGATCCGTGCGCAGCTGCTCGACTTCGCGAGCCTTGGCTTCGACTTTGGTCGCATCCGGAGCATCGGATCCCGTCAGGATCCACAGATCCTGCTCGGCTTGCTCGATCTTGCGCTCGAGTGTCGACTGCTCGAGCAGCGCCGATTCCTTGAGCGTATTGAGTTTGACCTGTTGATCCATGGTCAGAGTGATGTGCTCAGCGTGGTCCAGGAAGAAGCCCGTGGCTCCGACGTGGTAGATGTGAGTGGCACCTGGGAATCCAGGCAACGCCGAGACTTGCATCCCCGACTGCGGCATCGCGCCCATACGAGTCATGCCCATTCCCATCATCTGGCCCATCTTGCCGCCCGGCATTCCGTTCATCTGGCCCATGCCTGACATTCCGCCACCGTTGGGCATTCCGGACATCGAGCCGGAATTGCCTCCGCTCATACCGCTCATCATTTCACTCATCATGTCCATCATGCTCATGCCGCCCGTCGCAGCAGGCTGTCTTCCTTGTGCAGCTGTTTGCATCGGAGCAGCACCCAGCGGGCTCATGGACGTCTGCGCGGGAATGCCCGCGCTGGCAGGCATGGCATGAGCTGTGCTGGAGGGCAGCGACGCCATCGCTTGACGCGAGGTCGTTGGAGCCGTCTGCGCCAGCGTGGTTTCGAGCTGCGTGATGCGCGCGCGCATTTCTGCCAGCTGCTGCACGAGAGACGCGTTCGAATTCTGGACCGCCGTGGTCGCGGCTTGGGCTTGCTGCGCGTGTAGTGCGTGCGTCGCCGGGTCAGCGGGCGCTGCGTCCGTCGGTGACCCACTCTGGGCTCTGAGCGTTGCTGCGTCGACGCACGCAAATGCGCCGATCATCGTCATGAAGATCGCGGTTCGATTGAGGATCATGTGCTGACTCCTGGAGGGTTGAATGACTCGAGGGTTGGGCCGCGCGCCCTGTGGCCGCGCTGGGCCTTTTCCAGGGTCACGAGAAAGCTCAGCCCCGGATCTTTGAACTCCATCGCTTCGGTCACACTCATGCTCGATCGACGGCCCTTCCGCGCCTACGGGGAACATTCCCTGAACTGGCAGCAACGAGCTTCACTGTCGACCGTGATCGCCCGTCGGAAGCGCAGCGAATCAGGCTGCGAGCATTCCATCTAGTACCCTCGACCCTGGAGCGTCTTTGCGTCCTGGATCTGCCCGTGCAGGCCGTGGCCAGCGGTATTCTCGGGATCGAGATCGCAGGCTTTGACGCACCAGTTCTCGGCGCTCGGGATCGCGCGCCGTTGCAAGAACACGTTGCCGAGGAGCAAGTAGGCGTCGACGAGTTGGCTCTTCGCACTCCGGCGGGCAGCTTCGAGACGATCGGTGAGCTCAGCCTCGGTCGCGGGAGCGGCCAGGTCGTCGATCAGGTTCCAGGCCCGCTCCAAATGCAGGACCCTGCGTTCGAGGCCCCGCTGCTCCCGCATTCTTCCGTGCGACATGCTTCCGACGTCCTCTTTCTCAGCGTTCTGCATGTGTGCGGCAAAGAGCCGGAGCGCCTCCTCGACTTGACGCGCTGGAACACTGCGCCGCGGAGACTCTCCGCTCTCGGACCGCTTTGTCTGCAGTCGATCGTAGGCCTCCTTGGCCGCAGGCGTCTCGCGATAGCGGGTGATCAGCGACGACAGCAGCAGCCGCGCAGCTGCCGTGCGGTTCTCGAGCAGTGCGTCCTGTGCATCTTCGAGGATGGCCTTCGCGATCTGTCGTCGTGCACCGGCGATTCCCGTTTGGCTCTTGGCTGCGAAGGAAGGATCGAGCCGGGCCGCCTCCCGATATTCGGCGATGGCGTGTCCGTACAGCCCGAGCTCGAGGCATTGCTCGGCGAGGGAGAGGTGCGCCGCTGCGCTCTGTGCATCGGAGCGCGCCACGAGGAGCGCATACATCGTCGTGGGAGCCAGGTCCTCCCGCGGGATCGACAGGGACTTCTGCTCAGGAAAACCGGCCTCCACGTGGACGGCCGTGTCATCGAGCTTCACGACTCTGCCGAGCAATACCTCGCCGGACTTCAGCTCGATGGTCTCGCCGAGGGCCGGTACACAGAGCAAGAACGCGAGAACCATCGTCTTCATCAGACACATTCGAGATCCTCCTTCATCTTTGCCTTGTTCCATCCGCCGGCTGACGACAGCAGACCGCGCGCGGTTGATGGACGCGCGAGAGGCCGGCCGCCTCTAGACGCTCTGGATCATCCGACGCGGTCATCCTCGAGCGACAGCACGTTCGCGCCTATGCGGAACTTTCCCTGAAATTGCCGCGCAGCGAGAACTTGCGGAATGCGCATCTGCAGACGATCGCAGGCGGCGTTACGATGTTTGTGTGACTGGAAAACGTCGACGTCGATCCAAGGATGTTTGCACCGAAGAATCGTGTCCGGCCATCGCGGGTGAACAAGCGGCTCCCCTGCCGACCTCCTGCGAGTGCGGTCGAAACGCGGAGTACGCAGCTGTTCTCGCGTCGACGCTCGACCCGCTCGTCACGATCGACTCCTACGGCGTGATCCTGTCAGCGAGCAACTCCGTGGAGCGCGTTTTCGGCTGGCAGCCCGCTGCGCTGGTGGGCCAGAACGTCAGCATTTTCACGCCCGAGCCGCACCGATCGCAGCACGACACTTATCTGGCCAACTATCGTCGCACGCTCATCACCAACATCCTCGGCCGCACGCGGGAGTTCGAGGCTGTGCGCAGGGACGGTACACGCTTTCCGATCGAGCTGTCCGTATCTCGCGCCGACGTCCCGGGACAAAGCCTTCCACTGTTCGTCGGCGTCATCCGCGACATTTCCGAACGCAAGAGGATCGAGCAGGAGCTGGAAGCACACCGGCAGAATCTCGAACAGCTCGTTCGAGAGCGAACGCGAGACCTCGAGGCGACCCACGAGCAGCTCCGCATCACCGATCGGCTGGCCGCCATCGGAACCCTCGCCGCGGGGCTCGGCCACGACATGAACAACGTATTGCTGCCGGTGCGGGCGCGGCTCAACGCGCTCGACTCCATGAGCCTGTCGACGGAAGCTCATGCGCACCTCGAGGCGATGCGCAAGTCCTGCTCGTACTTGCAGCAACTCAGCGATGGACTGCACATGCTCGCTCTCAATCCCGATGAGGTCGAGACCGTGGAGGCCGTCACGGACGTACATGAATGGTTGTCCACCGTCGGTGCCATCCTGACCAAGGCCGCACCGAAGGGTGTTCGTTTCGCGACGGACATCGAAGCCGGGCTTCCGCGTGTTCCGCTCGCACCGCACAAGCTCACGCAAGCCGTGTTGAACCTCATCGTCAATGCCGGGGAGGCGATCCAGTCCATGCCCAGACGCTCGCGGCACGCGTCGATTCGACTGTGGGCGCACGCGAGCCATCGCGGTCGAGAAGTGCATCTGGGTGTCACGGATAATGGACCGGGAATGACGCCGGACATTCGCGCGCGCGCCTTGGACGCCTTCTTCACGACGAAGAAGCGCGGACTCGGCACAGGGCTCGGTCTTTCGCTCGTGCGCGGTGTCGTGCTCTCGGCTGGCGGCGAGATCGACATCGCAACCCAGGAAGGCAAGGGAACAGAGATTGTCCTGACGCTCCCCGCCGTGCACGGTCTCCGCGGCGATCCTGACGCGGGTGGGCACACCGCGGTGATTTATCTCCCCGATCGTCGTGCGGCATCCATGGCCGCCCACATTCTGGAAGCTGCAGAATGGCGAGTACGCCGCAGCGATGAACCGACGCTCGATGATGCGTCGCTATGGGTGATCGAACCCAGCGCGAAGGCCCTGGCCGCGGCAAAGAAGTTTCTTCAGATCACGGGTCGAGCGATCGTGGTCGTCGGGCAGCCTCGTTCTCGCCGGTCATGGACCAAGCTCGGAGCATGGATTGCTGACGAGCCTCATGACTTCGACAGCTTGCGGGACGCGATCGGAAATGCGATCCGCCATGTGGAGAAGGGCGCATCGTCATGACGAGCCAGGGTGTCGCGATGCGCCTCGTCTGCGTCGATGATCACGCATTCATCGCGGAGGGACTCAAGGCCCAGTTCTCCGTCACAGGCGGAGGCGCCGAATTCCAGGTCGTCGGCCATTTGACGAGCGCTCAGAACCTCATCAAGGAGGCGCATCGACTCCAACCTGACATCGTTCTCCTGGACATCGAGATGCCGGGACCAGACCCGTTCGAGATGGCGGATCGACTGCATCGACTGGACAAGGAAGTCAGGATCGTGTTCCTGAGCGCCTTCGTCCGCGACCACTACATCGCGGCTGCCTATCGTTGCGGCGCGCGCGGCTACTTCTCCAAGGCCGACGAGATCGACCACATTGTCGAAGGCCTACGTCGAATCGCACGCGAAGACGGCGAGTTCGTCATGGGTCCGAAAGTCAAAGAACGCTGCCGCCCGCCCAAGGAACCGCCTTTGCATGGCAACGTTCCTCGGGCGAAGAGCGACCCTGAGCCGTCTCCGCGGCTAGCGACGCTGACGGCCCGCGAGTTGGAGGTGCTGCGTTTGATCGGCAAAGGGATGAGCCGCAACGAGATCGCTGCCGCCTTGTCACGCAGCGCCAAGACGATCGACGGACACCAGGAGAGGATTCTCAAGAAGCTGGGCGTCAACACGCGCGCCGAGGCTATGCGATTCGCCATCCGCGAAGGCTTGGTCGAGGCGTGAGCGAAGAGCACGATATCACGCTGACCTTCCCACGAATCGAGCTTCGAACCCGATCTCGTTGAGTAATGAGACGAGAGCGGATGCATCTACTGTCTCATCGTGCTCGACGGTGGCCTGCTTCCGGTTGGCGTCCACTTCGACCATCTTCACGCCGTCGACTCGCCGGAGAGCGCGCTCGACGCTCCCCGCGCAGCCGGCGCAGTGCATGCCCGCCACGCTGAGTTCAGTACGCATTCGACCGCCCTTGGGGCTCAGTATTCGCCAACGCGCGGTAACGGTCGGCGATGCCGATGAACTTGCTCCTGCGACAGCGAGAAGTGCGCATCAACGACGATCGTCGTGCTTGTGGCCGTCGTCGTTTTCTTTATTGCCATGCGCGTGCTCGAGCATGGCCAGATACTTCAGTGGATCCTTCCGGAGCCTCTTCACGCAGCCATCGCAGCAGAGCGGGACCAAGCGGTTGCCGATCACGTAGCCGATCGGCTCTCCCATTTCGCCCCCAAAGGCCTCGTCGGAGACGACGCACTTCGCAGCTCCGTACTTCTTCGACTGTGCGGCGACGACTGCGGCGTCGATCTTGGCGATGTACTTGGACGGGTCCTTCAGGAACTTAGCCTTGCAGTCGGGGCAGCAGAACCGCACGAGCCTGTTCTTGTAGATGAGGTTCGTCGGCTCGCCCATCTCGCCGAGCTTCTTCGCTGACACGGGGCAGACCATCGGCGGGTAGTAAGGTAGTTGCAGCTTCACCAGGGCTTCGTCGACCTTGGGCAGATACTTCGCCGGGTCGGCGCGGAACGCCTTTGCGTTCTCTTCGTTCGCGAAGCGGAGCTCGCGGCCTTCGTGGTCGACGACGACCTGCTTCGTGACAGGGCCGAGCTTCTCACCCGTCACCGGATCGGTGTCGAGGAGGTAGGGATCGCCCTTGAACTCGGCCTTGGCCTTCTCTGCGGTCTGCTGGCCGTGGTAGTGATCGTCATGCTGCGCCTTCGAGGGCTGCGCCATGCAGAGGGCAATCACCGTTGCAAGCGTGAGAGAGGTGAGTCTTCGTGTGAGTGACATGTCTTGGTTCCTTGGATTGAGTTTGTTGTCGAGGTCGATGTGTTCGCGTCTGGCTCGTGACCAATGAGCTGGACGCGGCCGCTGTTGAGATTCGAGCGACCGCAGAGACCTTGCTTCCGGCACGATCGCACGCGGGTTCATGTCTCGATTCCGTCAGTGTGCATTTCCTCCTTTGAAGCCGATTCGGCGACGGTTCCCTTGGGATGCTCGTACGCGCCCGCGTCGTTGCCTCCGGCGAGCTCGTCGCGCACCTTGAGCACGGTGAACATGCCGCTCATGGTCACGTAGCCGAAGGGACCGCGCGTACTCACCATCGGCAAGCTGTTCGACGGGATCGAATCATCGGCCTCGCCTTCCGAAGTCATGCCCATGCCATCGAACTCAGGGACGATCTCTCCGAGCTTCTGGTCGAAGAGGCTCGGGTCGACGCCGATGAGAACTGGGATGCCGTGACCCATCTGCGTCATGAGGTGGTGGGTCATGTGGCAATGGAGCGCCCAGTCGCCCGGATTGTCGGCCACGAACTCGATCGTCCGAGTGCTGCCTACGGGTACTAGAACACTCACTTCCGGCCAGCGTCCGCCCTCGGGGATCACCCCGCCGTCGGTCTCCGTGACCAGGAACGAGTGGCCGTGCAGATGGATCGGATGGTGGTCCATCGCGGAGAGGTTCCCGATGCGGATGCGTACCCGGTCTCCCGTGCGAGCGACGATCGCATCCGTCGCCGGCGCGATCTTCGCGTTGAACGTGAGGACGTTGAAATCCGTCATCTCGTTCGGATCCGGCCGCCTTCTCCCAGGCTTCAGCGCCCATTCGCTGAGCAGGAAGGTGTAGTCGCGGTCGGGCGGAGCCGTACTCGGGTTGCGAGGATGGATGACGAACATGCCCATCATGCCCATTGCCATCTGCGTCATCTCGTCGTGGTGCGAGTGGTACATGTAGGTGCCGTGCTGTCGGAGAACGAACTCGTACTTGAAGGTGTCGCCGGGCGGGATCGTTCGCTGCGTGAGACCGCCGACGCCGTCCATGCCGTTGGGAATGAGAAACCCGTGCCAGTGAACGCTCGTCGGCGCGTCCAGGCGATTCGTCACGTAGATGCGCACGCGATCGCCTTCGACGGCTTCGATCGTGGGGCCGTGGACGCGGCCGTTGTAGCCCCAGCAGTGCGCCTTCATTCCAGGCGCGAACTCGTGCTCGACGTCCCCCGCAATCAGGTGGAAAACCTTGACGTCATTCACAACCCTATGCGGAAGAGCGACGGAGTTCGGCGTTACGGTCGGGAGATAGTCTCGGCCAGGGCGGCCGGGTGGGAGTCCGTCGGCAAGTGCCCGGGGAGAGATGCTCGTCGCCGGCGTCGCGCGCAGCGCAGCGGGGAGTGCGCCTGCAGCCAGGGCTGCAGACGTGGACTGAAGAAGGAAAGCTCGACGAGAAGGACTCATGTCAGTGTTGGCCTCTCATGGACATCGGGCTCGCGTGCTTGGCTGAGGAAGACGGTGACACGTGGATGCGAGACTCGTTCATGCTCCCGGCGAGGAGCTCTTCGAGGTCGATGCGGGCGATCCAGGCGGCGCGAAGCGTCTCCACGTAATTCTGTGCCGCTTCGATCTCCTGCTGCTTCGCGACGAAGACTTCGAAGACACCGATCTGCATCGCGTTGTAGTTGCGCAGCGTCTCGCGAACGAGACGCTTTGCCCTGGGCAGCTCCTCTTCGCGGATGAAGAGAAGTTGGTCGCTGAGCGCCACCGTGCGCTCGCGCAGGCGCCTCGCTGCTGAACGGACCTCTACGGCGGCAGACACGTGACGCGCGACAGACTCTTCGAGCATTGCTGCGGCTGCGGCGCGCTGCGCTCCACCACCGTCGAAGACAGGCAGGTTGAATCCGACCGCCGGTCCTAGT
>CAZQHA010000133.1:0-10167 GCA_964592795.1 uncultured Planctomycetaceae bacterium
GCGTCGTCCGGCGCGAGCGCGATCGCGTCGTCGTACGCGGCGAGCGCCTCCGCCGGCCGTCCGAGCCAGCGCAGCGCGATGCCTCGGCCGTTGTGGGCCTGTGCGTTCCGAGGATCGAGCTCGATGCAGCGCGCGAACGCCGCCAACGCTTCGTCGAACCGTCCCAGATCGGCGAGCGCGTTGCCCCGGCCGTTGTGCGCCTGCGCGTAGCGCGGATCGAAGCGGATCGCGTCATCGTACGCCGCGAGCGCCTCCGCGCCGCGACCGAGCTCGCGCAGGGCGTTGCCGCGATTGCCGTGCGCCGCTGCGTTCTCGGGCGCGAGCTCGATCACGCGGTCGAACTCGGCCAGCGCCGCGTCGGTGCGTCCGAGCTTCCAGAGGACCTTGCCGATGTTGAAGTGACCGAACGCATCGCTCGGATCGAGCTCGAGCGCGCGGCGGAACCGCTCGAGCGCATCCTCGCTGCGGCCGAGATCGAAGAGCGCGTCTCCGGCGCCGGCATGAGCGGACGCATCGTTCGCGTCGAGCTCGATCGCGCGCTCGAACATCGCGAGCGCCTCGGGCGCCCGGCCCTGCGCCCGTAGGATGTGCGCCTTGAGCCGCAGCGCGCGCGAGCTCGACGACGGGCACAGGATCTCGGCGTCGCGGACGAGCTCGGCCGCACGCTCGAGTCGCCGCAGCTCGCTCGTGTACTTCTGGATGACCGTGGAGAACGGCGAGCCGCCGAGCTCGTCCCACGCGCGGTCGAGCTTCGTCGCCGCGGTGTCGCACTCGAATCGGACGCGCTGCTCGCGCTGCTCGACCTCGACCGCGTTCGCATTGCGAAAACCGATGTAGCCGAGCACTGCGCCGAGCACGCCCGTCGCCGTGCCGACGACGCGCAGCAAGAAGTCCAAGCGATCCGATCGCCGTACCGGCGCCGCCGTCGGCGCGACTTGCGGGGTCGGCTGCGCCTGCGCTCGCTTCGCTCGTCGCATCGTCGCCCAAAAGGTACTGCACGCGGGCATGGAGAGACATGCGCCGCGTGGAAGCACCGCGCGGCCGGCGGACGACCGGGCGCGCGGTGCGCAGGGGACTGCTCGCCAAGTTTCACGAGCTCGGGCTGGCCAAGGCAGAGGAGTACCGCGAGCTCCACGGTCTCCGCCGCGAGTGAGTCGAGCGCCGGGCTCGCGCCTCGCCGCTGCGCGTCGCAGACTACGCGATCGATGGTCGATTCCCTTCCGAACTGGCGCGTGCCCGTGATCGACGTCGCGCCGCTCGTGCGCGGCGACCCGCGCGGCGACGGCGTCGCCGGCGAGATCCATCGCGCGTGCCGCGACACCGGCTTCTTCTACGTCGTCGGCCATGGCGTCGATGCACAGCTCGTCATGCGGCTCGAGGGCCTCAGCCGCCGCTTCTTCGCGCTCGACCTCGACACGAAGATGAAGATCCAGATGTCCCTCGGCGGGCGCGCGTGGCGCGGCTACTTTCCCGTCGGCGGCGAGCTCACCTCGGGCGTTCCCGACGACAAGGAAGGCCTCTACTTCGGCAGCGAGCTTTCCGAGCACGACCCGCGCGTGCAGGGCGGCACGCCGATGCACGGTCGCAATTTGTTTCCCGACATCGAGGGGTTCCGCGAGTGCGTGCTCGAGTACATCGCGTCGCTCACGAAGCTGGGCCACGCGCTGATGCGCGGGATCGCGCTGAGCCTCGAGCTCGAGCCCGACTACTTTCAGCGCCGGTACACCGCCGACCCGTTGATCCTCTTCCGCATCTTCAACTACCCCGCGACTCGCACGCGCGGTGCGTCACCGAATTGGGGCGTGGGGGAGCACACCGACTACGGCCTGCTCACGATCCTGAAGCAGGACGACGTCGGCGGTCTCGAGGTGAAGAGCCGCCACGGCTGGGTCGCGGCGCCGCCGATCGAGGGCTCCTTCGTCTGCAACATCGGCGACATGCTCGATCGCATGACGCGCGGCCTCTACCGCTCGACGCCGCACCGCGCGTCCAATCGCACGGACCGCGATCGGCTCTCGCTCGCGTTCTTCTTCGATCCCAGCTTCGACGCGCGCGTGCAACCGATCGAGACAGCGAGCACGGCGACGTTCGTCGACGACCGCGCGGAGCGCTGGGATCGCGCGAGCGTGCACGAGTTCTCGGGCACGTACGGAGACTACTTGCTGAACAAGGTCAGCAAGGTCTTCCCCGAGCTGCGGCGCGAGCAGCTGTGAGCGCGCTCGTCAGGGCGCGAACGTCACCGCGAGCCCGTCCGAGAAGTTCACGCCCGCGGGCGTGCTGTCGCGGTACATGTACTGGAAGTACCGCGTGACGCCGGGAGTGATGACTCCCGCGCCGCTGAGCGCCGGGAAGTCGAGGCGCCGGCGCACGACGCCTGCCGCGTTCGGCGGCGAACCGGGCTGCAGCGCGACGAAGCCCGGGATGAACGGGCTCACGCACAACCAGCCGTCTCCGACCGGGTACTGCGCTGTGTCGACACCGTAGATGAAGAGCCCCGTGGTCAAAGGCGGCGCGCTGCGCACGAGCAGCGTGAACGTGTTGTCGGCGACGCTCAGGCTGCCCGCCCAACCGATCGCGGCCGGACGTCCGGTCGAATTCGGCGTCGCCGTGCAGTACACGGACGCCTCGGCGAACCCGAACTGCGCGCCTCCCGCCGGAGCGGGACTCTCTCCCACACGGGTGTCGGAGCCGTGCACCCGCGCCTCCGCCGGCGCGAGCGCGGTCGATGTGGCGAAGAACGAAGCCAAGAATGCGATGCGAAAACTGTGACGCTGCATGGGATCCCTTCTGCCGGAAGCGCACGTCCGATTCTGCCCGGATCGGTGGGCGCGACAAGTCGGGAGCTTGACGCTTCCGACGAGGCTCGGTGAGTATCGTCCGCCGCGATGGCTCGACGTGAATCCGATCCCGGCCCCGATCTCGATCCGCTGAAGGGCGGGCTCAAGCACAACCCGTTCGCTGCCCTCGGCGGGCGGGCATCTTCGAAGGAATCGTCGAGCCCGCCCGCGCCTTCGTCGAAGTCGCCGCCGCCCCCGACGCGAGAGCGAGTCACGGTGCGCCAGGAACGCGCCGGACGCGGAGGCAAGACGGTCACGATCGTCGAAGGCCCCGGGCTCGACGGGCGCGACCTGCCGGATCTCGCGCGGGAGATCTCGCGCGCGCTGGGCGTCGGCGCGCGTGTCGAGGAGGGGCTCCTCGTCGTGCAGGGCGATCAGCGCGATCGACTGCGCGCGTGGCTCGAGTCGCGCGGATTCGGCGGCGTCGCGCGCGGGAACTGACGCGCGCGCGAGCTCACGTCGCGATCGCGCGGCCGATGCGCACGAGCACGATGGTGCTGTCGTCCGCCTTGCCCGCGACGTCGACCTCGTCTCCGTCGGCGGCGTCCTGGATCCACAAGCTCTCGCCCGCGTCGAGCGCGAACGGCTCCTCCTCGCCCGTGACGCGCGCGACGAACCGACCGGAAAGAGCGTGCACGAACGCGTGCGGCGCGGCGAGCGACTCGCGCGCGCGACGCCCGCCGAGCTCGAGGACCTCGATGCTCGCGCGCCATCGGCCGCGCCGCAGGAGCACGTTGAAGTCGGACACCTTGCCGCCGAGGAGCTCCGCGCTCGTCGGCCAATCACCGTCGAACAGGTACGGCTCGAAGCGGCGCACGCGCGCGCGTGGTGCGTGGTCGCCGTGCGTCAGGACGAGCCCGTCGCCCTGCGTGACGAGCAACAGCCGGTCGAAGTCGGGAAAAGTCGAGAACGGTCCCGACGCGACGACGGCCGCCTTCGAGATGCGCCACTCGAAGTCGCCGCGCTCGAACACGGATCCGGACGGCCAGATCGCGAGCTCCTCGGTGATGCCGCGCCCGTTCTTCCACGGCAGGATGCGCGCGTCGTCCGCGCCGAGGTGGAGGACTTCACGCATCGATCACGCGCGCGGAACGTCGCCGCGCACTTCGTGACCCGCGGTCTCGAGCGCCTGCTTCGCCGCGCCGATGCGATCCGCGGACACGAGAAGCCAATCCGTGTCGTACGTCGAGAGCGCGAACACCGGCACGCGCGCCTCGGCGAGGGCACCGCACAACGACGCGAGGATCCCGATGGTCGTCATCGGGATCGTCCCCTCGATGCCGAGCGCGATCTTGTCGCGCTCGTGCACGGTCTCGCGCGGGACGTTCGCCTGCGCACAGACGATGGAGAGCTCGGCGGGCGTGCGCGCGGTGTTCACGAACTTGCCGCGCGCCCAGGCGGGGATCGGCGCGTCGGCGGCCAGACGGCAGATCGCGAGCCGCTCGTCGTGGACCACGAACCGGAAGCGCTGCGTGGACATCATGTGGCTAGCGTACGCACGCGGCCGCCCACTGAACACGGACCGGGCGCGAGCGGCGGAGCGCGCGCGCGAATCCGGCTTCACCGGTGGGTGCGCAGCCCCTACTTAGCTGCCCTCGGTGCCCAACCTCGCGCGCAGCGAGTATCCTTTTCGCCCACCGGCACGTGCCGGCCAACTCCAGGAGCCTTTCGTCTCATGAGCTTCGTTCGATCGATCGCCCGGCCCGTCCTCCCGCTCTCCCTGCTCTGCATCGGCTTCGTCGCGTCGGCGGCGTGGATCACCGCGCGCGACGCGGGCGCGGCGCCGGCCGCCAACGAGGAGCTCGAGCAGACGATGCGCCAGATCAACGGCGCGGGAAAGATGCTCGGCCGGGGCATCACGAAGGACAATCGCGACGAGTCCCTGCTGCAGATCGACAAGATGCAGCACGCGTTGCTCGCGGCGAAGGCGATGACGCCCGACGCGGTCGCGGGCGTCGCCGCCGACAAGCGCGACGCGTTCCTCGCGGACTACCGCAGGACGCTGCTCGAGGCGCTGAAGGTCGCGTGCGACATCGAGATCGCGATCCTCGACGGCAAGTACGAAGACGCTCAGGAGCTCGTGAAGACGCAGCTCAACGCGATCAAGAAGAACGGACACGACAAGTTCCAAGTCGAGTGACGTGCTCCTCGCGCTCGCACATCGGTTCGCGTACCCGATGCTCGCGTGCGGCGCGCTGGCCGCGTTCGCCGTCGCTCCCGTCGACCTGAAGTCGACGGTCGCCGAGGTGCGGCCGGCGTTGCGATCGAAATCGCCGTCCGATCGCCTCGGCGCGTTGCAGAAGGAGATCGTGCGCGCGCTCGCCGGCGGAGACGGCTCGCGATCGGAGCAATGGAAGCGCTGGTTCGAGAAGAACCGGGGGCTCTTCACCGAGAAGCTCGGCAAGGCGACCGGCGTGGTCGACGCGACGCTTCGTGATCGCAGGGAGAAGACGAAGTCAGGCGGGAAGTAAGACGACGACCCGCGCGCCTCTTCCGCCAGGCGATCGTCGGAGCGATCCTGACGGCATGTCGGGACGCCGGCTCGGTCTCGCGGCGGCGCTACTTCTCGCGGCTCTCGTCGCGCTGTGGTTGAGCTTGCGCTCGCAGCCGAGCCGCGCGCAGCTCGAGCCGGCGGATCCGGTTGCGCGGCCGGATGCGGCGCGAGCGTCGCCGCTGACCGCGGAGCTCGACGCCGTCGTGCCCTCCGCGGCGATGGAACGAGAGCTCGTGCCTCGCGCAGACGCCGCGCCGGCGATGGCTCCTTCGAAGTCCGAACAGCTGCGTCCGTTCCGCGGGCGTGTGCTCGACGTCGTCACGGGCCAAGCCGTCGCGGCGGCGGTCGTCGTGTGCGAGAACCTCGAAGCGGAGACGGACTGGGACGGCAGGTTCACGACGGACTCCCGCATGCCTCCCGACTTCGCGGAGATCGCGGTGCACAGCCTCCGTCGAGCGACCCACATCCGCTCCGTTCCGCGCTCGGAGCTCGAGTGGCTCGGCGACGCGAAGGGTTGGCTCGCGCGCATCCGCATCGGGCCGACGTTCCGATTCAAGGTCGCGGGCATGCGGGGAGACTCGCATCGTTGGAGGGCGCGCCTCGTCGACGACGACGAGCAGTGGATCTGGATCGACGCCGTGCGCGACGACCCGCCATGGATCCGGTACGACAACCCGGTGCAGCAGCGAACGCCGTCCGATTGCCTCCTCGAGGTGGAGAATTTCGAAGGCACGCTGCGCGGCTCCGCGAAAGTGGCGACGACGATCGGCATCCATCCGGGAGTGCTGCTCATCGAGATCGATCGCGAGCTGGCCGGAATCACGGGTCGCGTCGTCGACGAGAACCAGAAGCCGCGCGGCAATACGCAGGTGATCGCTGTGCCGCGCTCCGCCGGCATCACGAACGAAGAGCGCTGGCCGAGCGCGGGCACCGACGGCGACGGCTATTACCACTTGCGCGGGCTCACTCCCGGCGCGTACTGGCTGCACGCCTCGCCGCGTCGCGGCGAGGAGCCGCGCACGATCGCCTTCGACGCGGGGGCCGGCGAGAACCACGCTCCCGACATCGTGATTCCCGCCGAGAAGCTCGTCGGCGCGATCGAGGGGCTGTTGAAGAGCTCGGTGCAGGACCATCCGGAAGCGGTCGTGCGATTGCGTGCCGTCGACGGCCGCACGTTCGACAAGTTCGACATCGTCGATCCGGAGCAGCAGGGTCGCCTCGTCCAGAATCAGCAACGGCTCGGGCGCGGGATGCCGATGGAGCCCGTCGGCTTCTTCGAGTTCCAGCAGGTTCCCGAGGGCGAGTACGAGATCACCGTGAGCTCCAATGACGGTGTCCGCTGGACGCCGACTCCGCTGCGCGTTCGACCGCCCGTGAAGGATCTCGAGATCTTCCGAGACGACGCGGGCAAGACCTGGCAACCGCGATTCGACGTGCGCGACGCGGCGAGCGACGGGCGGGTCGCGAACGCACACGTGCAGCTCGTGCGCGACGAGCGTTGGACGAGCGACGTCATTCCCACGGCTTGGCTCGAGCGCAACCCCGCCGAGCCGCGCTTCGTCGAGGGCTCGCGTTTTCGTTGGAACGTGTTCGCGCAGGGATACGGCCTCGCGAGCGGAACGCAAGACGACTTCGGAGGCACCGAGGAGTTCCGGCCGCTCACCGTTCGACTGTCACGCGGCTACGGCGTGCGCTACGTGATGCGCGATGTCCGCGGGCGGCTCGGTGGACTGGGCGACGGCTGGGCCGAACAATTCGCCGCCAGCGAGCTCCCCCCGGTCGCGGGCGTGGAGGTGATCGCCGACGGCGTGCGGGCGGCGACGAGCGACGAGAACGGCTTCGCCGTCGTCTCGCTTCCGCTGAAGCCGCACCACGTCGAGTTCCGCGCTCCAGGTTGGATCGCGATCGGAACGAACGAGGTCGAGGTGCCCGAGCTCGAGCGGATCCTCCGCGCGCCCGAGATCGTCGTTTGGCTCAACGCGCTCTGATCACTTCGCCGTCGCCGCTCCCGGCCCCGCGAGCCGCGTCTTCCACCGCGTCCACGCGTCTTGGCGCGCGCGCTTGTTCTCGAGCGACGCGTCGGCCGCCTCGCCCGCGCGCATGAAGCCGTGTCCGGCGCCGTTGTACGTCACCGGCTCGAACGTCTTGCCGAGCTTCTTCATCGCCTCGACCGTCTTCGGCAGGCCCTCGTTGATGCGCGCGTCGTTCTCGCCGTAGAAGCCGTACACCGGGCAGTCGATCTTCGCGAGCGCGGTCTCGTCCTCCGGCGCGCTGCCGTAGAAGACGTACGCCGCCGTCAATCCTTGGCGTCGCGTCGCGAAGTCGAACGACTTGGAGCCGCCCCAGCAGAAGCCCGCGACGCTCACCGTCCCGTCGCATGCGGGGAGCTTCGTCACGTAGTCGGCGACCGCGTCGAGATCCTCGCCGACCTTGTCGGGCTCCAGCTTGTAGATCGCTTCGCGCGCCGCGTCGGACGTCGGGAAGCTCGGCGTGTGCTTTCCCTCGGGACCCATGCCCGACAGGAGATCGGGCGCGATCGCGACGTAGCCGGCGGCCGCGATGTCATCCGCGATCGCGCGCGCCCAATCGTTGAGACCGCGGTTCTCGTGGATGATGAGGACCGCCGGCGCCTTCTCCTTCACCTCGGGGAACACGACGAAGCAGTGGACCGAGCGGTCCTTGCTCTTCACGTCGACCCACTCGTGATGGCGCGGAGACTTCTCGAGCCGCTCCAGCGCCGGGTCCTTCGCCGACTGGGGCGTCGACTGCGGCAGGGCGAACGCGATGGGGAGGAGGAGTGCGCACGGGGTCATGGGTCGATTCCTTCCTTTAATGAACGGGAGCGCAGCCTACCGCGACTCGGTCGCGGCGTCTGCGCCCCATCCACGGCGAGTGCCCGCTAGCAGAAGCTCGGCGCGGCCCTCTCGATCCTGCTCGAGCTCGGGCGAGACGACGACGCGCGCCGCCACCTGCGCGACGCCGTCGATCACTCGGAAACGCGCGGCGAGACGAAGTGGAAAGCACGGGCGGAGGCGCAGCTCGACTGACGCGCTCCGAAGTCAGCGACCGCCGGCGACGAGCACGAGGTTCTCGCGGCGCGGCGCCACGGCGCGCGCGGCGAGGCGCGTCAGCGGCGTCGCGACGAACGCCGCGATCGACGCCCACGCAGCGATGAGCGCGAGCGACAGAGTCGGCTGCTGCAGCTGGCGATCGACGACGGCCATGATGACGCCCGGGATGCTCGTCAGCGCGAGCACGAGCAGCATTCCGACCAGCATCGCGAGCCCGTGCGGATTGCCGCCGGCTCCGGTCTTGCTGAGATCGGCCGCGACGGGAAACGTCGCGGAGAGGAGCACGGCGACCGGGCTGAGCAGGATCTGCGTCGCCGCGGCCGCGATCAGCACGCTGATCCAAGCCTGCGGCGCGCCCTGGGGACAGAGCAGGACCGCGATCGCGAAGCACGTCAGGATGGGAATGGCGGTGAGCAACGCGCATCCGGTGGCCTTCCCGACGACGAGATCGACGTCGCGGACCGGCGCGAGCATCCACCGCGCGAGCCCCGCGCGGTCGGTGCCGAACTGGTTCATCGTGAACGCGAGAAGCGCGTAGAAGCTGAACACGACGCCGATGCCGAGCAGGCTCGGTCCGTGCGCGGCGAAGAACGCGCCGCCGGGGATCTCGCCCGGGAACTCCCGCGCACCGATCGCGAGCACCGCGACGACCGGCGCCGGGAGGAGCATCGCGATCCGCCCGCGAACCGAGCGGAGCGCGGTGCGAAGCTGCGCGGCGGCGATCGCCGACGCGGCCGGAGTCAATCCGGGGATCCGCGGCGGGCTCTTGCCGATCGCGGTCGCGCGCGCTCGGCCGCGGCTGCTCTCGGACGCGCGCAGGAGCTTCTCGTGCAGCAGAGACGACAACGCGAACAGCGCCGCGGCTTCCGCGACGAGCAGCGCGACCGAGAACCAGGCCGTCATGTCGCGACCCTCGACCGCGTGCTCGATCGAGCGGCCGTAGAGCTCCGTCGGAAGGAAACGACTCCACCCCGGCAGCCCACGATCGAGCTCCTCGACCCATCGGCCCGGCCGACCGCCGGTGCGCAGCCTCGCTTCGAGCGCGTCGCCGCGGAGCGCGGGGACGATCGAGATGAAGCAGATCGCGAGCACGCCGACGATCGCGACGAGCTCGCTGCGCCTGCGATTGCGCATGATCCAGTGGGTCAACGACGCGAGCGAGGCGCTGAGCGACGCCATGAGAGTGACGAGCGCCAACGCGGCGATCGCCGCCAGGATCGCCTCGCTCGCGCGCCCGGACACCAAGAGTCCGAGCGCGATCAGCGAGAGCCCGGGCACGAGCGCCGCGATCCACGGGCCCGCGACGGCGCTCAAGACCTCGAGCAGATGCAACGCGCCGCGCGGCACGGGAAGCAGGAGCAGCCGCGCATGCCCCGCCACCGTCGTCGGTCCGGCGGGGATGACGATCAGGCACAGGACGACGATGCCCAGGAGCAGGCGCGGTCCCGCCATGACGTAGAGCGCGCGCGTGGAGCCCGAGCCCATGCTCGTCCCGCCGACGTAGGCCAGCACTCCGAGCACGAGCGCGAAGGAGAGGATCAATCCAAAGACGAGCACCGGAACGGCGAGCGCCGTGACGCGCGAGAAGCTCTCCAGGGAGTCGCGGCGCTTGCCGCCGCGCAACGTCGACACGACGAGCCGCCACCGAAGCCACGCGAACGCGCGCAGGAATCGGATCACCGGCGCAGCCACTCCAAGCTCGGCAGCGCCTGCTTCTCGGCGCCGACGACGTCGCGGAAGATCTCCTCCACGGTCTTTCCGCCGC